>JAHEKA010000341.1 GCA_024638585.1 Rhodospirillales bacterium | reverse complement strand
CAGTGCCGCGCGCATCGCCGGCGCCGGACAGGACGGCGTCGGCGAGATCGAGCTGAAAGGTCCCAACGTCTTCGCGGGCTACCTGAACAACGCGCAAGCCAATGCCCAGGCATTCACCGACGACGGCTGGTTTCGCACCGGCGATCTCGGACGGCTCGACGAGGACGGTTTTCTCTCGGTCACCGGCCGCTCGAAGGAGATGATCGTGCTGGGCGGCGGCAAGAACGTGTTCCCCGAAGAGCTGGAGGCTCATTACGGAGAGAGCCCGGCCATCGCCGAGATCGCCGTCCTGGAGACCGAGGGTCGGCTGTTGGCCCTAGTGGTGCCGGACCTGGCCGCGCTTCGGGCGGACGCCAAGACCCGGGCGGAAGATGCCGTGCGAGTCGCCCTGGACGACGCCTCGCGCAGCCTGCCGTCGTATCAGCGTCTGGCCGGATTCGCCGTGACCGTCACGCCGCTGCCGCGCACACGGCTCGGCAAGTATCGTCGCTTTCTCTTGCCCGCCCTCTACGAACAGGCCGTCCGGGGACAGACCCCCAGGACGGCGCCGCGTTTGAGCGCGGAAGACCGCGAGATGCTGGCCGACCCCACCGGCGCACGGGTCTGGGCCTGGCTTGAGGACCGCTATGGTGCGCAGCAGCCCAGCCTGGACTCCCATCTCCAGCTCGAGCTCGGTCTCGATTCCCTGGAATGGATCAAGGTGACCTTTGAGCTGGAGAGCCTGCTCGGACTCACCCTCGACGAAAGTGTCTTCGGCCGGATCGTCACCGCCCGCGACCTGATCCGCGAGGCGATCGCCGCCCAGACCGCGCCGCCGCCGGCGGCACCGAAGGCTGTTTCCCCTGTTTCGATCACGCCGACCGGTCCCATCGGCCGCTGCTTCGGCACGGCCCTTTTCGTCTTCAACCTGGTGCTCATGCGCGTCCTTTTCCGCGTGAGGGCTGTGGGGCGGAAGCACCTGCCCCCACCCGGAACAGCATTCCTGATCGCCGCCAACCACGCGAGCGACCTCGATCCCGCGCTGATCGTCGCCGCATTGCCACTGCGAACCGCGCGCCGACTGTGGTGGGGCGGCGAGGTGACACGGCTCTTTTCGGGCGCCCTTGGCCGTGGCCTGGGCCGGATCGCCCAAGTTTTTCCGGTCGACGAGCGCCGGCCGCGCGAGGCTCTGGACCTTGCCGGCCGGATCCTGAAACGCGGCGATGCGCTGGGTTGGTTCCCGGAATCCTGGCGTTCGCCCGACGGCGAGCTGCAGCGCTTCCTGCCCGGCATCGGACGGCTGTTGATCGATCACCCCGTGCCCGTCGTTCCCGCCTATATCGCCGGCAGTTTCGAAGCCATGCCCCGAACCGCCCGCTTGCCGCGCCCCCACGCGGTGACGATCCGGTTCGCGGCTCCGGTGACGATGGAGCGGCTCGCCCAAGAGGGGGAGGGAGACAGCTCCGAAGAGCGGATCGCCGATGGCCTGCGCCGCCGGGTCGCCGCCCTGGAGGCGGCCGCCAGGGCATGAGACCGCGGGCGCCTTTGCGCCTGGGCCGCGCTGATGCAGGCATTCGGTCAATCCGTTGAATTCCCGGCCGCGTCCGGCGCGTTAATCTTGACAGAACGCTTCCGCCCTAGAATTCTGGGGCGACCCTTCGGTTGAAAGCGGAGACTTAAGCTTGCCCAGGAACCCAAAGCCGGCGCGCGCTCAAGCGGCGCGGGACCTCGTCATGGTGCACAGTTCCGATCTGCACCTCGGCGACGTCACCACCACCCAGGCCTATGGCGGTGACGACACCTTGCCGCTCGCCCACGTGCTGGACGCGGCGGGCAGGCTCAAGGCCGATGTGATCCTGCTGGCGGGCGACGTGTTCGAAAATAACCGGCTTGAGAACGGGATTCTCGAACGCACGGCACGCATCCTTGGCGATGCCGGACGGCCGGTGGTGATCCTGCCGGGCAATCATGATCCCGCCACGGCGGATTCGGTCTATCGCCGGGGCGGCATGGGCGAACCGGAAAACGTCTCCATCCTGGGCGTCACCCATGGCAAGGCGGTGACCTTTTCCGACCTGGAATTGGAGGTCTGGGGCCACGCCCATATCGACTATGACGACATGGTGCCGCTGCGCGCGCCGCGGCGGCGGCGCACCCGGTGGCAGGTCGCCATGGCCCACGGTCATTTCGATCCGGCGCCCAACCGCCGATCGCGTCTCAATCCCTCCTGGCTGATCGGACATGACGAGATCGCGGCCAGCGGCGTCGATTACCTGGCGCTCGGCCATTGGAACCAGGCGATCCGGGTCGGCCCTCGGGACGTGCCCGCCTATTATTCCGGGTCGCCGGAATATTCCGAAACCGTCAATGTCATCCGCCTGAAGGCCGAGGGCAAGGTGACGGTGCGGCGCCGGCGGCTCGAGGCCAAGCCGAATTCCTGAACCAGGCCGCTCGGCGGATCTTCATATCCAACGGCAGAACCGCGGCCAAGCGACAACCCGGCGCAGCTTTCCTCGACCTTCAGCGCCGGCCCGCTTTCAGCCGGGACGGGGACACGGCGGATTTCCCCACACCGGTCTTCGCCGCGAAGAGGAACTGCCACTTCCGGTCCGGACGGATCGACCGGGACCATGCGCCACGTGCCGCGAGGGCGGCTGAGGGCCGCGGACACCACCGCCGCTGACTGGCCCAGCCGCCAGGGGAAGAACCATGGGACGGCCCCGCATGCCCCGGAAATGGCCAACTTCCTTTCCGCCACTGTCCAGATCGGCCCGCGCCGGAGGATCGGCGGGGGGACTTATAGCCCGCCTATGGAACAGCGTCGCGCCCGGGGCGCCTGGCCGCCCTCAGGCGCGGCACGGCAGCGGGCAGGGCCACAATCAGTTCCGGCCAGACGCGGGGGTCGCCATCAGGGAAATGGACCTTGATGCTGATGAGGCGCGGAAGATTTCGGCCCGCCGGCCAGTCGTCGCGCCACGCCGCGGCTTCGCGCGCCTCGGGCGCCCCATAGTAGGAGATTTCCAACCCACTCGCCCCCGCGAGCAGATCCCTCCGGCCCGACCCCGGCCCGCCCGGTCCGGAGCCAAGCGGCCACCAGGCAAGCCGCAAGCCGCCCGTGTCGGCGCCGGCGCTGAGAGCAAGGTGATACAGTCCGCCCCGGCCGACATAGGACGGCATCAGGGTCACGAAGCGCAGATCCGCCCGCCGGCCCGAAAGAGCGCCGCCGGTTTCCCGGCCCCCATGGTGAAAGCGCGGCGGCCTGACCGCCATGGCGCGTTGCCGGATGAACCCGCGTATGGCGGCGACCTCGCCCATGGCTTGGGACGCGCCGCGTGAGGCCTCCCACACCCGCGCCCCGAACCGCAGGCCCCCGGTCAGCGCCACGGCGATCAACCCGACCAGGGCCAAGGCCACGAGGAGCTCCAGCAAGGTGAAGCCGCCTGGGCGGTGCCCCCGGCCGGTACGCGCGCTGAGAGCGCCGCTGATCATCGATTCAAAGGCCTCGCATATCGGGTGGTCGCAAGGGTCACCGTCCGTTGCCGCCCGCCGGCACGCCAATCGATGCGGGCGATGACCTCGTAGAGCCGGGGCCCGTCGCCGGTCCCGGCGCCGCCCGTCCAGGGCCGCACTGTCAGCACGGAGGTGAAGCCCGGCCGTTCCAGGGTAGTGGTGAAGATGCCCTCCGCCACGCCTCCATCGACGCCGACACCGGCCAGCAGGGATTGGGCGAAGGCGGTGGCGACCAGGGTCTCGCTGCTCGTTCGCGTGCCGCGCAGACTGCCCGACAGCGCCGGCAGCATCGCGCCGAGCGCCAGCGCCAGGATGACGAAGGCGACCAGCACCTCGATCAAGGTAAA
>JAHEKA010000340.1 GCA_024638585.1 Rhodospirillales bacterium | reverse complement strand
TATCCGCAGTGCTTTTCGATGGCGGCCCTGTCGCGCTTGATCCGGGTCAGGGCGTCTTCGATCTGCAGCACCCGGCCGATCAGGCGCCGGCGCAGCGCGCCGAGGCGGTCGATCTGCTTGAGTTCCTCGAAACCGTAGGCCTTTCCGCCTTCCAGGTTCTTGCGGATCGCGGCGTAGTACTCTTGCGCTTCGGCCAGCAGGGGAGCAATCTCGATGACTTCGCGGCGCAATACCTCATGCTGCCGGGCAAGACGGTCCAGCGCCTCCTCGGGGCTGCCGGCACCCAACAGATCGGCCAACACCCGGGTCCTGGTTCGACCGTGTTGATCGACAAAGGTCTCCACCAGCGCGGTCGCGAAATCCTCGCCGTTCCGAAATTGGCGAACGTACGGCATGGCGGTATCCGCGCCGCCGTTTGATCAGCCGATACTTGGGCCGCTGCTTGGGCTGCTTTCCCGGCCCCGGCTGTTGAGGATGACTTTGACTTCTCTCCACACGCTGAGCTGATAATTGTCGCCGTCCTTTTGGGCGCCGAAGGTGCCTTCGGTCGCCCGTTTGAGGGCGTGATCCATCCCGTATTCCCGGATCAGCTCTTCGGCGATGACATTGGCGTCGATCCTTCGGGGAAACGCGGCGGACCGGACAGTGGAAACGGACTCGTGCGCATCCAGGGCATGCGAATCGTCATGCATATCGTTTCAACCCCCAATATGTCGTGCGAGGAGAGCAAACTGGCACAATATTTAGCGGTTGAGAAGCGGAAACTTACAAACCCGGCTGCCCCCATTGACGGTGCGGTCGCGCGCTCCGGTGGGGCGGCGGCCGAAACCTAGGAGGCGCGGCCGTCTTCCGGGGCCGGGCGGTTGCCGTGGCGCAGGCGCATTTCCGAGACCGGGACGTTCTCCTCGCATTCACCCATGCGTTGGGCCAGCGCCCCGTAGCGCCGGGCCAGCGGCGCCGCGCTCAGCCCATGGGCGATGATGCTCAGGCTCACCGTGACGATGGTTGCCACCAGGATCTCCTCCCGGTAGGGCAGCGCCGCGTTCTCCACGATCAAAAGCGCGAACAGGATGGAGGCGAGCCCTCGGGGGCCGAACCAGCCCAGGAACAGGTGCGTCGGCAAGCCGACCCGGCTGCCGACGAGGGACAGGCAGACCGGGACCATGCGGACGACGGTCAGGCTGAGCACGGCATAGCCCAGCACGGCGAGATCGATATGACCGATGGCGCCGGGAATCATGGCCGCGCCGAAGGCGAGGAAGGTCAGCAGGGTCAGCAACTGACCCTCGGTCTCCATGAATTCGAACAGGAAGGCGCAGCGGTGGCGCACTGTGGTGCCGAAGCACAGCCCGGCTGTGAAGGCGGCGATGAAGCCATTGGAGCCGATCGCTTCGGAGATGGCAAAGGCACCAACCGCCAGGGCCAGCACCGCCATGCCTTCGAAAGCGCGGTTGGTCAGCCCCTGGCTTGCCGCCCGGTCGATCAGGTGGCCGCCGGCGGTGCCGATGCCGATGCCGACCAGCGGGGCGATGGCGATCTGCAGGATGCCGAGGGCGAGGAAATCACCGGCCGCACCCTGGGTGGCGGCGCCGGCGCTGGCCAGGGTCAGGAAGATCAGAACCGCGGGCAGCGCGATGCCGTCATTCAACCCGCTTTCCACGTTGATGGCTTGGCGGATGCGGACCGGCACCGCGGGATCGCTGACCACCGCCTGGCCGAGGGCCGCGTCGGTGGGCGCCAGCACGGCGGCCAGCAACAGCGCCCCCATCAGCCCAAGCGAAGGGAACAGAAGATAGGCGGCCCCCGCGCCGGCCACGATGGTCAGCGGCAGGCCGATCAACAGCAGGCGCACGGGCAGGGTGTGATCGGCGCGCAGGCGCGAGAGGTCGATGCGCGCGGCATCGGTGAACAGCACCAGGATCAGGGTGGCTTCGGCGATCAGATGGATCGCGCCGTGGCTGACCTCCATCTTCGAGAACCCGAACCCGCCCGGCCCGATGGCGAAGCCGAAGGCGGCGAAGGCCAGCGGCGGGGTCAGCATTGAACGGGCGAGCTTGTCGGAGAACAGCGCGTAAGTCACGACGGCGAGGCAGATGCAGATCACGGCGGCAAGGTTCATGGGGTCTCCTGCCTTTCCGTTCCCGACCTGGGCGCCCCTGGCGGCGCCCCGCCCTCAGGCGTCCGCGCCCGGCGGCGTCCAGCCGCCGTATCCGGGGTCGCGCATCTCTTCGACCATGGACCGCACCTGATTGGAGACCTGGGCGCCTTGCTCGTGCATCAGATCGGTCCAGGAGATGTCCCAATCGAACCAATCGATGATGGCGGATTGATAGGCGGGCCGCGCCTTCAGGCGCGCATACCAGTCCGCGACGCGGGGCTTGTCTTCCCACAGGAAGCTCATCTCCAGGCAGTTGAGCCGCTCCATGTAGGGTGCCATGGCAACGTCCGCCAGGGAGTAATCGCCCACCAGCCAGTCGGGCCCGCCGCCCGCCAGGGCCTTGCCCGGCCCCTCGCCCGACAACGCCGTATCGATCTGGTGGATCAGCATGTCATAGCGCCGCATGGCGGTGCGGAAATGGACGTTGTCGATGCCGTCTTCGAAGCTCGCGATCTTGCGCGCCTGCTTGTAGGGATCCAATTGGCCGGAGATCTGATTGCCGTGGGAGGGCACGTGGCGATAGGCGATGGCGGTGGTGATGACGCCGGCGGCGGCGTGAACGTTTTCATCCGTCATCCGCGTCCAGGTGCGCATCTGGGCCTGCTTGTAGGGGTCGTCCGGCTTCAGCTTAGGCCCGTCGAACACGTCGTTGACGTATTCGTTGATGACGTTGGATTCGACGACGATCCGCCCGTCATGGTCCAGCATCGGCACCAGGCCGAACGGGTTCAGCGCGATGTATTCCGGCGTGTGCTGGTCGCGCTCGCGCAGGCGGATGATCTCGCCCTCCCATTCCAGGCCCTTTTCCTCGATGGCGAGCCGCGACTTCGCCGCGCAGACCGACGTGTGATGGTGATAGAGCTTGAGCATGTCTCCCCCCGGCTCATGAATGCGCGCCATTGTCGCGCGCAAGGGCGCATAAGAAAAGGCTCGCGCGCAAGAACGCATAAGAAAAGGCCGGCGCGCAAGGGCGCATAACAAAAGGGGCGGCGCGACGGCGCCGTCGTGAACCGGTCCCGCCATTCCGATTGGAAAAGGCACGCGTGGCGCCGCCATTGAAAATGGCGTTCCGTGCGCCCAAATAAGTAATGAGAGCTGCATCAATCACTGGTAGAAGGCAGGGCAGATATGAAATTCATCATCGCGGTTCTCGGTTCGTTGGGCGCGATTATGCTGGCAGGTGTTGCCGCGTTCGCTGCGGATCAAACACCGCCTTATGCGGGCCCTTGGCCCGGTTGGCACGGGCCATGGACGGGGTTCTGGTGGGTTTGCCCACTCATGATGTTGTTCATGTTCCTGTTCTTTGCCGTGTTGTGGTTCGCAATTCGCAGGAGCCGGGGCCATTGGGGACCGCCGTGGCGGGCGATGGAGGGCTTGCCCGACGTCCGGGGTGAGCGTGGTGCGGAATCGGCCCTGGAAATCCTCAACAAACGCTATGCGCGTGGCGGGGTCGACAAGGTCGAGTACGAGGAGATCAAGGCGGCAATCCTTTCCGATGGGAAAGCGTCCAGCCAGACATAGGGATGAAAGCGATGGACAAAGATCAAATGCAAAGCGTGATGCAAGAAAAGATGCACACTAGACTGATGGGAACTAGCGGGAATCTGTGGCGAACAGTGGGACTGGACGGGAGAGAGCGGGACTGGACGGCGCGGAGCGGGAGGAGATGGTGGCTGGGCG
>JAHEKA010000339.1 GCA_024638585.1 Rhodospirillales bacterium | reverse complement strand
GACGCGACTAAGCTCAGGATCGAGACTCAACCTTCCACCGCCGAGGAATGCCTTGAGGTGATGAAGCGGTCCTATTCGGCGCCCAAGGATGTGGTCGCCGCCGCGCGCAAGATCCTGCTGACAAAGAAGAAAAAGAAGTAACGCCGGGTTGAACCGGGGTGAAGAAACCGCCGCCCTTCGGGGCGGCGGTTTTTCTTTGTCGCGAAGACGAGCGCCTCAGCCCAGGGTCGGGTCGAGGATCACCTTGCCCGGTACGGCACCGCCCTCGACCAGTTTGTGGGCCTCGACGATCTCGCTCAGCGGGAAGACCTTTTCGATGACGACCTTGATCTTGCCCTCGGCGGCGGCCTTCAGCGAATCCTCGACGTTTTCGCGCGTCGACCCGGCGCTGCCCAGGATCGTGATCTTGGAATCGTAGAGCTTGAAGCAATCGAGCGGCACGATCCGCCCGCCATGGGCGCCGGCGGTGACCAGCTTGCCGCCATGGGCGATGGCGTCGAAAGCCTTTGGCCAGGTCTTGGGGTTGGAGATATTGTCGTAGACCAGATCCACCCCGTGGCCGTCGGTGATGGCCATGACCTCTTCCGTCAGGTCCTTTTCGCCGTAATTCACGACGTAATCGGCGCCGAGATCGAGGCCGATCTGCGCCCGGTCGGCGGCGCCGGCGGCACCGATCACCTTGGCGCCCACCATCTTGGCGATCTGCACGCCGATGCTGCCCAATCCTCCGGAACAACCCATCACCAGGACCCACTGGTCCTTTTTCAGTTCACCCATGGTGAACATCAGGTGGAAGGCGGTGGGGCAGTGGCGGATCACCACCGACGCCTGGTGGTAATTAAGATTGTCGGAGATCGGCAGGCAAGCATTGGCATGGGCCAGCACCAGTTCCGCGTCGCCGCCCCAGCGCCGGACCCCAAGCATGCCGTCTTCGCCGGGGCCGGGGCGGGACAGGACCGAGACCCGGTCGCCGATCTTCGGCATGTGGACGCCCTCGACCGGTTCGCCCTGGGCGACCACTTCGCCCGAGGGATCGACGCCCAGGATGCCGGGCAGGATCGGGTTGCGTTGCATCTGGGTGCCGGCCCGCACCGCGCAGTCCAGCGTCCGGTTGACCGTCGCCGCGTGCACCTTGATGACGACCTGGCCGGGCCCCGGAACGGGATCGGGCGCATCTTCGTATTTGAGGACCTCCGGCGGGCCAAATTCATGAAAAACTGCTGCTTTCATAAGCGTTTCCTGTGTTTTCTTGAAGTTGCTCGTGGATTCATCGGGGCCCGGGCGGGCCGCTTCATGTGGTACCCGCCAGGGCGAACCTCCGCAAGGAAATTTCCCGCCTCACGCCAAGGGACCCAGGAAGGGTTCGCCCATGAAGGCGTCGGGTGCGGCTTCGATGGTTTCGGGCCAGTCCCCGGGCGTGATCTTGCGGCGCGCTTCGGCCGGGCGCGGGCGGCCGTCCCAGCCCACCTGTTCCATATAGGCGTAAAGCTGAACCACATGACCGTCGGGATCGCGCACCAGGAAATTGTAATCCATGCCTGGAAACAGCTCGCCCGGCAGTTCGAACAGGTCACAGCCCTTGTCGATCAGGAAGCCGCGGGCGTTGCGCAGCTGGCGGTAGTTGGCAATGCGCAAGCCGAGCGAGAAACTGAAGCTGTGATCGGAGAGGCCGAGCTGTTCGCGCAAGGCCAGCGGATAGAGTGCGACCGCGTGATGTGCCGTATTGCACCTGAGGAACACGCAGCGATGACCTTCATAGGTCACTTCCTCGGTCACGGTGAAGCCCAGCTTTTCGGAATAGAAACGGATGCCTTCGGCAATATCGGTCATGAACAGGCGCACCGGCCCCATGGCGGTGATCTTGAAGGGGCGCGCCATCAGGACGCCGTCGACGTCGAAACCTTCCGCGCCCCGGTCCGCGGCGCGATGGCCGCTGGTAGGATCGACGCCCTTGGTGAGCGCGTCGGTCACCTCACGGTATTCGGAGATCTGCGGCAGCTCCGGCCATTCGCGGAAGCCTCGGTCGTGCATTTCAAGGGGCTTGGAATGGCCGTCCCAGCCGATCTGCTCGATCCCGTAATAGAGCTCGTTCACATTGCCGTCCGGGTCGGTGATGTAGGTGTGCCAGTTGGATCCCGGCATGTCCCGGCCCGACCGCACGGTCGGCACCTGCTTGGCGGCGAACCAGTCCACGGCGTCGGAGACCTGAGCCAGGCTGCCGACCTGCCAGGTGATCTGGTTGATGGTGACGCCGGCGGGCCAGCGCTTCGGTCCGTCGCGCACCTCGCGCATGGAGCGGTTGAACAGGACCAGTGCGTGATGGTCCGATCCGTAACGGGTAAAGACGCCGATGGGCGGCCCCTTGATCTTGGAAAGCTGGTCCTCGGGCAGCCGGTCGCTGAGGTCCAGGGTATCGGAGACCTCGAATCCGAGAAGCTCGGTATAGAACCGGGCGGTGTCTTCCACATGGTCGGAATTCAACCCGAAATGCCCCAGGCGAACGACCTTGAAAGGACGGTCCAGCTTGACCCCGCCGACCGCGTATTTGCCGTCGCCGGTCGGCTGGGCATAGAGGTTTTCCAATCCCGCTTCGCTCATGCGATCCTCCCGTTGGAGCGCGCAACCGGTGGCAATGGCGGCCCAGATGGGACAAACTGCAGCGTCACCGCAAGCCAAGCCCCGCGCACATTGGCGTGTCGCGTCTCTTCTTTGCGCATTTTATAGAACAAACGAGGTTGGACAAAGAACCATGACCGATCAGAGCCAGGGCGCGGCCCCCGCGCCGCGTCCGCAGTATTACGTGTTCTGGATGAACATCGTCGAACCGGCGCCCGAACCTCCCAAACCCGTCGACGAGGTCCGCCAGGAGCATTTCGCCTATCTCTCCGACCTTGAAACCCGGGGGATCCTGCTTGCCGCCGGGCCTTTCATGGATTCCGACGGTTCCCGCCACGGGGCCGGCATGATGATCCTGCGGGCCGCGTCGATTGAGGAGGCCGACGCCATCGCCGCCGAGGAGCCCTATCGCAAATACGGGATCCGCAGCCACGCTCCGGTGCCCTGGCAATGGGCCGAAGGCTCGGTCACCCAGACCTTCCGGTTGATGGATAAGACCTTCGAGGTGGTCTGAGTCTGCGCCGTCGACGCCGTATCGGGAGCCGTTAGATCCAGTCCTCAAGCGATGCATTGGCCGGCCTTTACGCCTGGGCCGGCCAGCCCTTTCACGATATTGCGCCGTGGTTGGTGGTGCTGATCGCCGCGATCTACCTGTTCGCTTTTTTTGCGCGCGGGGTGTTGGGGTTCGGGGCGGTCGCGCCCATCGTCATCATCACGTCGCTGCTCATAGACCCGCACCACGCCGTACTGCTGGCTCTGGTCGCGGGCACGGTCCCGCAATTGCACATGCTGCCCCAGGGCCTGGCTGACGGCGACTGGTCGATTGCCCGCCCGGTCCTGGGCGCGATGATGCTGGGAATTCCGGGCGGCGTCTGGCTCTTTGCCAACATGGGGACCGATTGGTTCACCCTCGTGTTGGGCTGTGTCATCTTCACCGTCATCCTGGCGGATATCGCCAAGCTGCTCGACCGGGCGCTGGCGAACGTCAATACCCGGGCGCTGCCCGCGGCCCTGGGGCTCTCCTTCGTTGCCGGTTTCGTCAACGGTCTGGCCGGGGCAGGGGGCGTGATCAGTATTTCGGTCTATCTCAGGCACGCCTGCACGACCCATGTGTCGTTACGCGCGACCCTGGTGCTGGTGGGAACCTTGCTTCTGTGCTGGCGGCTGGTGGTCACCGGCGTCGCCGGGCTTTATTCGGTCAAGCTGATGGCGGAAGCCTTGATCCT
>JAHEKA010000338.1 GCA_024638585.1 Rhodospirillales bacterium | reverse complement strand
GCGATGAGTACTGGTATCCGATCTATGAGAAGCTGGTGGAATACGATGCACCCGCCCTGGT
This sequence comes from Rhodospirillales bacterium, assembly GCA_024638585.1. Taxonomy (GTDB): domain Bacteria; phylum Pseudomonadota; class Alphaproteobacteria; order SMXQ01; family SMXQ01; genus SMXQ01. The sequence goes on along the minus strand of JAHEKA010000338.1, from coordinate 3,782 downwards.
CCATGCGGCGGGCTGCCGGTCGCATCGATTCGACTACACGCTCAATTTCATCATCGAAGAGAGCGTCGCCATCATCAATCTGATGCAGTCCAAGGTGTTCGAGGACTTTCCCAGCCTCAAGCTGATCATCTGCCACGGCGGCGGCGCCATTCCCTATCAGATCGGCCGTTTCCGCGCCGGGCGCATCAAGCGCGGCAGCTCCGTCACCTTCGAAGAAAGCTTCCGCAAGCTTTATTTCGACACCGCGCTGTACACCCAGGATGCCCAGGAGATGCTGTTCCGCTGGGCGACGCCCGACCGCTGCATGTTCGGCACCGAACGTCCCGGCGCCGGCACCGCCAAGGACCCCGCCACCGGCACCTGGATGGACGACACCAGGCCGATGATCGAAGGCATCGCTGCGCTCAGCGACGAGGACAAAAAGAAGATCTTCGAGGACAACGCGCGCAAGGTGTTTAACCTGGACCTCTAAGCGGAGGATCACGGCAAGACAAGGGAGGTCATTCGCAGTGGCAAGCAACGATGAACAGGCGGGACGCGAGCTGGTCGCGAAATCCTGCCGCGTGATCGGCGGTCTGGAACTGACCAAGGCGGCCACCGGCCATGTCAGCCAGAGGTCCGAGGACGGCCAACATGTCCTCATCCGCGCCCGCGGCGCCGATGAGGTGGGGGTGCGCTATACCTCCGCCGACGAAGTCATCAAGGTCGACATGAACGGAAGAAAGGTCGACGGGCCCGACGGCCTGGCCGTGCCCCAGGAGGTGTTCATCCACACCTGGCTCTACAAGACACGGCCCGAGGTCAAAAGCGTCATCCACATCCATCCGCCCACCGTGGTGCTGTTCACCATCTGCGAAAAGGAACTGATGCCGCTTTACGGGGCCTACGACCCCTCCAGCCTCCATCTTTGGATCGAGGGCATCCCCACATACGGCCGCTCGGTCACCATCTCCAACGACGCGCTCGGCAAGGAGTTCACGGATGCCATGGGCGACAAGCCGGTCTGCCTGATGCGCGGGCACGGCATCACCACCGCCGGCGCCAGCGTCGAGGAAGCGACGGTCACCGCCATCAAGCTCAACGAGTTGGCGGAGATGAACTACCGCGCCCATCTGCTGGGCGATCCCAAGCCGATCCCGGATCAGGATCTGGAGGAATACCGGGCGCGCCATGCCAAGCGCGGGGGCTTCTCCGGCTCGCCCCACGGCCAATCCAGCTGGCGCTATTACGAACGCCTGTCGGGGGCCTGAGGACCGTGGCCAGCCAAGCGAAAACCGGGCGCCGGAAAAGCGCCGGAAAAGCCAAGCCGAAGGCGGCGCCGCTGCGCGTCGGCATCGCCGGGATCGGCGTCGCCTCCAGCCAGGTGCTGCCCGCCTTTCACGAAGGGGCCCCCTACCAGCTGGCGGGGGGTGCCGACATCCGGGCCGAGGCGCGCGATGCCTTCGCAAAGGCCCATGATCGCCCGACCTATGCCACGGTCGCCGAGCTCTGCGCCCGGGACGACGTCGACGCGGTGTGGATTTCCACCCCCAACACGCTGCATGCCGAGCATGCCATCTGTGCCGCCCGTCACGGCAAGCATGTGATCTGCGAGAAACCCATGGCGGTGAACCTGCGCGAATGCGACCGCATGATCGCCGCCGCCCGGGAAAACCGCGTGCAGTTCCTCCAGGGACATTCGAAAATCTACCAGGCGCCCATCAAGGCGGTCCGCGACGTGGTCCGCAGCGGGCGCCTCGGCAAGGTGATCCAGATCCTGAGCTTCAATTCCAACGATTGGCTGCAGCGCCCGAGGCTGGCGCCCGAGCTCGACACCGCCAAAGGCGGCGGCCTGGTCTACCGCCAGGGACCGCACATGGTCGACATCGTCCGCTTCATCGGCGGCGGCATGGTGGAAAGCGTGCGCGGCGTCAGCGGCCGGGCGGATCCGCATTTCGATACCGAGGGCCATTTCAACGCACTATTGCAGTTCGAGGACGGGGCCGCAGCCTCGTTGACCTTCAACGGCTACGGCTATTTCGACGTCACCGAGCTGACCTGGAATATCGGTGAAAGCGGAAGCGTGCAGTCCAAGGGCCGGCGCTTTCCCCGCAAGCCGCGGCTCACGGGGCCGGCCGATGTCGATCAGAAGGCCGCCGTTGCCCATCAGCGCGGCGCCCGCCCCGGTCGGCCCCAGGAACGCCGCCAGCCCTTCTTCGGCCTGACCGTGGTGGCCTGCGAGCACGGCATGATCCGCCAATCGCCCGACGGCATCTTCGTCTATACCGAGGATGGGCGCGAGGAGATCCCCTGCACCACGGGCCACGGGCGGGAGTTCGAGCTGCTGGAACTGCGCGACGCCCTGGCAGAGCGGCGCAACGTCTTCCCCGACGGCACCTGGGGCAAGGCGACGCTCGAGGTGTGCCTCGCGGTGATGGCCTCATCCCGCGATGGGCGCAGCCGGCGCATGCGCCATCAGGTCCCGGCACCCTAAGCCAGGCCGGCTGCATCGAGACGGGTGGCGGGATATAATCGACCGAGCCTCCCCAGGGGGGAGCGGCGGAGGCGGAAGGCGCCGCGAGCGCGCCAATAAATGGAGAGAAACGATGCTTTCGGCAGAAATGAACGAACGCCTGACCCGGGTCGGCCCGGGGACGCCCTGCGGTGAGTTGTTGCGCCGCTATTGGCATCCGGTTGCCGGCGTAGCCGAGATCACGAAAGAGAAACCCAAGAAGCGCGTGCGCATCCTCGGTGAGGATCTGGTCCTGTTCCGCGACGGGAAAGGCCGGCTCGGCCTGGTGGAGGAGCAATGCCGCCACCGCTCCGCCTCGCTCTATTACGGCTTCGTGGAGGACGATGGGCTGCGCTGCGCCTATCACGGTTGGAAGTTCGACTGCGCCGGCACATGCATCGAAATGCCGTTCGAACCGCAAGACGCGCCCCTCAAGGATGCGGTCAAGCAGACCGCCTATCCGGTGCAGGCCTTCGCCGGCGTGATCTTCGCCTATCTCGGCCCGGACCCGGCGCCGCTCTTGCCGCGCTGGGACGTCCTGCTGCGCGAGGACGGGGAACGACGCCTGTTCATCCTGCCCGAGCTCGAATGCAACTGGCTGCAGGTGATGGAGAACTCCTGCGACCCGTCCCACACCTTCTACCTCCATGCCCACACCCTCAAGCTCAAGGGCAAGGGCCGGTCCGGTGCCTATTACGACCGGCCGATCGAAAAGATGAACTTCGAAACCGTCAAGGAACCGGCCTGGTGCGGCATCCGCAAACAGCGCATTTACGGCGGCGAGGAAGCCGAAGTCGAGGCCGGCCACCCGGTGCTGTTCCCCTGCGTCCTGCTTTCGCCCCAGCGCGAGCACCTGGTGATGCACATGCGCCTGCCGGTGGACGACACCACCACCAAGATCTTCCGCATGCAGTTCACCCCCAACGACGACGGCACGCCGGTGGGGCAGCCCGACATCGTGCCGGTGGAATACGTGCCGCCGATGAAGGACGAGGACGGCGAATACCACCTGGATTCCTTCGCCTCCCACGATGCCATGGCTTGGGAGACGCAAGGGCCCATCACCGACCGGGGCCGCGAGAATCTGGGCATCGGCGATCAGGGCATCGCCCAGTACCGCCGCCTGTTGCGCGAGCAGATCGACCGGGTAGAAGCCGGCGAGGAGCCGCACGGCGTGATCCGCGATCCCGCCATCAACGAACGCATCGTCATCGAAGTGTCCTCGGGCCAGCGCCGCGTCGCCAAACAGCTTGCGGAAAGTTCAACCGACTGACAACGGGGCGCACACCCC
>JAHEKA010000016.1:6776-15568 GCA_024638585.1 Rhodospirillales bacterium | reverse complement strand
TGGCCGGGGGCAGGCTGTCGAGATCCTGGACCGCGGCTTGGCCGGCGAACCAGCCGGTGCCGATGCACATGCCGATATGGAAGCCGGCGAAGTGGTTGCAACACCCCGCCTGGGCCAGGCCCGCGGCGTAAAGGCCCGGCACGTTGGAGCGGCAGTCCTCGTCGGTGGCGAGGCCCATCTTGGTCATCTGGTTCTGCGGGTAATAGGGCGTCTTGCCGAACATGTCGGTCCGCGCCTCATCACCCAGCTTGTCGAGGAAGTTCTGCATCCAGGCCACGGTGGAGGAGAAGTAGAACTCCCGCTTGTCCGGGTCGATGCGCGACATGTCGAGATAGAGCGGATCGTTGCCCTTCTGCTTCTCCATGGCCATGGCCCGGGCGATGCGCGGCACGTCCGCCCGGTCGCCCCATTCGGGCTCGTATTCCAGCATGAATTGTTCGTCTTTCTCGTTGACGAAGCTGGCGCCGTCCTGGATGGCGAAAGCGATGCCTTCGAAATAGAAGCGCGGGGTGCCCGGACGCAGATAACTGAATTCCGCATTCCGCAACTTGGCGCCGGCGCGATAGGCGAGCAGGGTGCCGGTCCCCGTGAGGTCGCGCACGAAGCCGGTGCGGAAGGTGATGGCGTTGGTGGCGATGATGGTGGCGCGGGCGGTGATGGCGAAGAATTCCCCGGTGCGGGAATGGACTCCGACGGCGCCGGTGACCCGTTCGCCGTCGCCCTTCATCAGGCCGGTGACGAAAAAGCGGTCGAGGATCTGCACGCCCTCGTCCTCGATGCCGCGTTTGAGCTTCCAGGAGAATTCGAGTCCCCCTCCTTCCGGGTACATGACGCGCGTGTCCTTGAGGCCCCGGGTCGGCCGCCGGTAATAGCTGCCGTCCTCGTTCCGGGGCCATTGCAGGCCGATCCCCTCGAGATCCTTGAGACGGTCCCACGATGTTTCGAGCACCCGGTGGATCAGGGGCTGATCGGCGATGAAGTCGTTGCCCGCGATGATTTCCTTGGTGACCGATTCGAGATCGTCATCGGGCGCCACCACCACCGTCCAGGCGTTGGAAAAGGCGGTGTGGCCGGAGCGTCCCACTTTCCAGGAATCGACGATCGTGACCTGGGTCCCGGGCGCTGCCGCGCGCTTGGCCGAAAGGGCCGCCATCAGGCCGCCGCCGCCGGCGCCGATCACCAGGATGTCGGTTTCGATGTGGTTTCCGTGAACGCCGTTTGTCGCCATGCCCGTGACCTCCCTACCAGGGCCGCGGGCGGTTCTTGACCGAAGGATGCACGTCGACGATCCCCTCCGGACAGAACAGCTCGCAATTGAAGCAGGTCACGCAGTGCTGCTGATACTTGATGACCGGCAGCGACTTGGCGCGGTGCATGCCGTCGACCACGTCCGGCGTCTCCACCGGCTCCATGTAGATGACGTCGGCCGGGCAGACGTCGTCACAGATGCCGCAACCGGTGCATTTGTCGAGGTCGATGGCTTCGATCATGACGCCATCGCCACGCTGCCTTCGCTGCGCAGCTCGCCCAGGATGGCCTTGATCCGGGGCCAGGAATCGGCGCCGTGGCTGGACATCAGCTCGAGCGAATGGTCGGGGGCGAAATCGTCGATGGCGGCCTTGACCGCGGGGCGTGCCGCGATGGTGGCGTACCACTTTGTAAGTCCGGGCCGGTCCTCGAACAGGCCCTGCAGGCCCAGATGGTGCAGGCGCGCCGCATAGGCGATATAGGAGATATCGGCCAGGGAATAGACGCCGCCGGCGAGGTAGCCATCGGCGGCGATCACCTTTTCCATGTCCCCCAGAAGCTTGTCGTATCCGGCAAGCGCCTTGCGGAAGAGGTCCGATTCCACGCCCTTCAGGAAGCTCTCCATCTTGCGCGCCCGCTTGGCCGGATTGATCATGGTCTTGATCTGCTCTTCATGGCCGTCTTCGAAGCGGAAGGCGATGGAGGACGACAGCACCCCGGTCAAGGGGTGGATCTCTTCGTCCAGCCGCTTCATCCACAACCGCATATTGGCGAGGCCCAGGGGATCGCTGGGCCGAAGCGGCGGTTCCGGTATCAATTCGTCGAGATACTGGATGATCACAGAGGATTCGATGATCGGCACACCGTCGACCATCAGGGTGGGCACCACGCCGTTGGCATTGAGTTTGAGATATTCCGGGCGGTGCTGCTCGGCCTTGCGCAGGTCGAGATGGTGGCTGGTCCAGGCCTGTCCCTTTTCCGCCAACGTGATGCGGACCTTCTGGGAACAGGTCGAGATTTCCCCGTGATAGAGCTCGAAAACCGGCATATCTCCCCGACTCCTATTTTTTTATCGTTGCTGGGCGCAACGCCTTTTGCTTTGGACAGACATTAGGCAGGAAGCGCCAAGGCCGCAACCAAAACACCTGATGAGGCCGGAGATTCTGCTATCCTCCGGGGCGACGGGCGTATCCTCGCACCCGCAATTACCGCGCCCCGGGAGGGTCCTTTATGATCGACGCCTATCTCTGGTACACAGGCAATCCCCGCAAGATCTTGGTGATGTTCGAAGAGACCGGCTTGGACTACGAGGTCCATGTCGTCAACATCCGAACCGGTGAGCAGTTCGCGGACGATTTCCTCGCGATTTCGCCCAACAACAAGGTGCCGGTCATCGTCGATCGGGACGGCCCCGGAGGGGCGCCGCTTTCGGTTTTCGAATCCGGCGCCATATTGGAATATCTCGGCGACAAGACCGGCCAGCTCCTGCCTCCCGACGGGGCGGCGCGCTACAAGGTCATCGAATGGCTGCACCTGGTGGCCGCCAACCTGAGCCCCGCACTGGGCCAGGCCCATTATTTCGTGACCGAATTCCCCGAAGGCAACGAGCACGCCGCCGCCCGTTTCCGCGACGAGACCGCCCGCGTTTTCCGTGTGCTGGAAGGCCAGCTCGCCGAAAGGGACTGGATCGCCATGCCGGAATACTCGATCGCCGATATTTCCGCCTACGGAAGGGTACGGGGCTGGAAGAACGCGGGCGTCCAGATCGATGAGACGCCGCGCCTCAAGGACTGGCTCCAGCGGATGGAGGACCGTCCCGCCGTCAAGCGGGCGCACGCGGTGATCGAAGACATGCGCGCCCAGCACGCCACGCCCATGAGCGAGGAGGCCCATTCCATCCTTTACGGCGAGCGCCAGATGGCCGGACGTTAAGGAATCCGAGGCTTTCAGCGAATATAACGCCGCATAATCGCCGCACGGTTGCCCAGGTCCTGCCCTCTTTACCTTTTAGTTTCGGTTTTTGGGCCAGAATGGCCCTCAGGGAAGACAAGGTTCAAGGAGGAGAGACATGCCGTTTGGATCCCACCGCAGATTGATCCCGTTGGCGGTTTGCGCCGCGGCTGGGCTGGCGCTCGCCGGTGTCGATGCCACTGCCAAAGCCCGGTCGATGTCCGTTCGGGACGCCGGCCACGTCAATGTCAATGTCAGCTTCAATACGCAGATGCCCCTTGCCGACATGTCGGACAAGACCATGGCCGCAACTCAAAAGCGCGGACGGATCTTCGTCTACAACATGGCGAAGCAGGAATGCGAGACCCTGCTCGCCACCATTGCCGCCACCTGCCGGCTGTCCAACTTGAGCGTCTCCGCCCAGGTGCGCAACCAGTACAACAACAATCCGGTCTCCATCTACCTGAACGGCAACGCGCGCTACATGATCACGTTGAAAGACAGTGGCGAAAAGCCTGCGCCCGGGTCCAAGCCTTAAGCCGAACGAACCGAACGCTCAACTTCCGGAAGGTCGGTTATGAAAGCGATGAGGAACACGGCTCTCTTGGGAGTCTGGGCGGTGGCCGTGATGGTCGCCGGCCCGGCGCCCGACGCCGCGCGGGCCCAGGAGCCGACGAATCAGCGCATGCGTATGCAAATGCAGATGCCCACGCCGATGCCGATGCGGGAAACCGAACGCAGCGTCCGCATCCGCGTCCGGTTCAATATCCTGGTCCCCCTCGGTCAGGGCGGCGGCGAGACCATGGCCCGGGCCGAAGCCAAGGGGCGGGCGGCGATATACCGCATGGCGGAAGAGGAATGCGCGGTGCTGCAATCGACCATCGCCGCCACATGTCGCATGTCGGGCATCAGGATCAGGGCCCGGGCCCGCGGCCGGCACAGCGTCCCGTCAAAATTCCTCAATGTCACCGGCAAAGCGCGCTACGCCATCACCCTGAAGGACTCCTGAGCGACGGTGGCCGCCCGGGTCACACCGGCTAGAGCTTGCCTTCGGCCTTGAGCCTGATCACTTCGTCCCGGTTGCGCAGGATCTTCTCGTCGATGCCTTCATCGACCAGGGCCGCCATCTTGTCCGGATCGAAGGCGCCCGCGCCCATGTCGTAATCGAGACCGGGGCGGTACTGGATCCAGTGCTTGAAGTGGGTGCATTCCTCGGGCGTGTCGAAATTGTCGATATAGGTTTCGATCTCGTTGCCGTCGGGGTCGTGGTAATAGAACGACGTCGACTGCCCGTGATTGATGGAATGGGATAGCGGCAAGCCCCAGGCCTTGCACTGGCGGTAGAGCTTCACCAGGTCGGCCAGCGAATCATATTGGAAGGCAGCATGGGCAATTCCGGCCCGGCCCTCGGCATGGGTCGAGCCCTTACGTTCCAGGATGGCGAAGCGATGATCGCGCGCGTCCCAACTGATGAAGGCGGCGCGCCCGCCGCCGGCATCGCGTTTGTCGCGGTAGTTCACTACTTTGCAGTTGAAGAACTTGAGGTAGAAATCCACCATCTTCTCGAAGTTCTTGTCGGTCCCCAGGGACACATGAATCAGCGCATTGGGCTTGGGCGCTTCGCCCGCGCCGATCCGCTCGCCCTCCGCCGGCAGGTAGAGCTGTTCGAAGTTCTCAAGCCAGACGTCGTCGTCGGTTGTGATGTCGCCTTCGGCCATTGTTGGTCCTCCTTTTCCGTTTTCGGTTCTTTCGCGGCGCCCCTTGGGGGCGCCTGGTTTTCAGGTGGCGGAGAATTTTCCCGGCCGGTCCCAGTCCCAACTGGCCGGTAGGGGATCCTCGACAATGTGGTTGATCATGCAGCCGATTCCTTCAACCTCGGATTCGAGCACGTCGCCTGGTTTGAGCTGCTTCGCGTTGTCTCCGGAGCCGCTGGCGACGCCCGATGGCGTGCCGGTCAACACCACATCGCCCGGCAGCAGTTCCATTTGCGAGATATAGGCGACGATTTCGGGAATTTTCCAGATCATATCCCGGGTACTGCCGTCCTGGCGGAGATCGCCGTTGACCCGGGTGCGAATGGCGAGGTCGCCGGGGTCCGCGATGTCATCGGCGGTGACGAAACACGGCCCCATGGGGCAAAAACCGTCGAAGCTCTTGCCGAACAGCCGGTTACCTTCCTTGCGCTCCATCTGGCCCACGTCCCGGGCGGTGATGTCGCTGGCCGCGGTGTAGCCCGCCACCACGTCCATGGCGTCTTCCTCGCGCACATTCTTGCACCTCTTGCCGATCACGAACGCCATTTCTGTCTCGTAATCCATCTTCCGGCAGCCGTGGGGCCGCACGATGTCCTCGCGCGGGCCAGTGATCGCGGACGGGCCCTTGAGCCAAGTCGTCGGAAGCACGAAAGGCATGGGGGAGGAGCTCATTTCCTGATGATGGGACATATAGTTGCGGCCCGCGGCGATGACCTTGGAAGGCGCCAGGGGTGCGAACAGGTGGACGTCGCCGAGTGCCAGGAAAAGCGGCTCGTCGTCGAGTCCCCTGGCCTTTGGTTCGCTCGCGTGTCGCTCGGCGAGCCAGGCGGCGGCGTCCCCGGCGGCAGCCATGGCGGCGGGGCCGGCGCCGAGAAGGGCGGCCGCTTCGCCGGGAATCCTGAGGCCGGCGATCTCTTCCGCCTGGAGATCACCCTCGGCCTCCAACTTTCGCGCATAACCCGCGCGCAGGTCCGCCACGCAATCTCCGTCCAGGATGACGCCGATGCGCCGTGCTTTGGCGCGTTCGCCTTCCGCGTGGTAGCTGACCAGTTTCATGGGTGTTCCCCTCAGTCATCGTGGGTGTTTTTTCTTAGCTTAGTTCCTGAGGGGCCGCCATAAAAGGGGCAGCGTTGACCTTGAAGACTATTTCCGTCACTCTTAAAGAATCTGCGGGGAATGTAGGCGTTTAGGCCCAACCCCGTCTAAGGTTCGGGCGCAAGCTCGCGGCAATCACTAGGGAAGGGGAGGCCGAATAATGAAACGGTTATTGATGACAACTGCCATTGCGCTATGCACGGGGCTGGTTATGACCACGCCCGCAGATGCTCAAAGCATGATGGACAAAGCCAAGGAAATGATGTCGGACGTGAAGTCGTCCATGGGCATGGCGCCACTTCCGAAGACCACCCAGAAGATGTTGAAAGAGTTGAAGATGGACGCCTCCGCCCTGAGCGGGCTCGACAAGGAGCTTGCGGTGCCCCAGGCCTGGATCGACGGCGCCAAGAAGGAAGGCCAGGTCAAGATCTGGACCACCTACCGCCGCAAGCCGTGGGGCAAGATGGAGCGCATCTTCACGGAGCGCTATCCGTTCATCAAGGTGAACCACGACCGCGTCTCGAACACCGCGCGGCGGGTCATCCGGCCGCTGACGGCCTTCAAGACCGGCCGCGTGCTGGTCGACGTCATCACCGGCCTATCGGGAGAGGCGCATCTGTTCCAACAGGCCAAGGCGTTCACCGACCTGCGCGACCTGCCGTCTTACGACAATCTGCCGAAGCACTTGCAGCACCCCGACGGCATCACGTCGGTCGGGCGCATTCGCTATTACTGCATTGCCTACAACCGCAACAAGGTGAAGGAATCCGAGCTTCCCAAGACCTGGGACGATCTCGTCAATTCCAATCGCTTTTCCGGCAAGAAGATCGGCCTCGCCAACCGGCCCAACAATTGGCTGCTGCCGCTTTGGAAGTACAAGGGCGGCGACTGGGGCCGCCAGTTCACCGACAAGCTGTTCTCGCTGAAGCCGCAGCTGCGCAAGGAAGGGCAGGGCGCCGTCCTCGCCCTGGTGGTCGCCGGTGAAATGGAGATGGGCATTCCTGCCGCCATGAACCGGGTTGCGGAATACCGGATCAAGAACGACAAGACCCCGGTCGGCCATCATTGCCCGATCCCGGTCGTGTTCACCATTTCCGAGACCGGCATCATGGCCGGCAATTCGCACATGAACGCGGCCAAGCTTTACGTCAACTGGTACCTCTCCAAGGAAGGCCAGCTGGCGCAGTTCTGGGCCAACGAATCAGTGCCGTCGCACAAAGGCATGCGCGACAAGCGCTTCGTCTACTGGCCGGAAAACGTGACCGGCAAGGAGATGGCACAGTTCAAGTACGACAATCCCGAGGCGGGCAAGGAAGTCCTGAAATATTGGGATGCCCGCTGGATCAAGGGCGGCGGCTACGTCCCGCCGAAGGCCAGCATCGTCAATGTGAAGCTGGACGCGGTCAAGCGCGGCGGCCGGGTGATCGAGTTCAAGGTCGACGGCAAGGCCGACAAGGCCCGCATGTCGCGGTCGCGTTCAAAGGTCACCATCGGTGGCAAGAAGGCCAAGCGTGGTGATCTGAAAGTCGGCATGTCGTGCAAGATCCTCTACCCGAAGGGTGGCGGTGAAGCCAAGACCGTCGACTGCAAATAACAGAGACCGTTTGAGCGGTCCTTGCTGGGTTGCGGCGTTCGGCGGGCTAACCAGCCTGCCGGACGCCGGTGCTTGACGATCATCGGCTGCATGTCGGTGGGCACGAGGACGAAGGGGAAGGTGTCATGGCGGTTGAAAGTCTGCCGTATCAAGACTCACGCACGTCGTTTGCGCAGCGCCTGAAGCATACCAATTGGTGGCACTGGGCTCTGCTGATCACGGTGACCGCTCTTGTACTGACGCCCATGTTGCTGCTGACGCTGGGCAGTTTCTCCACGGCACAGCTTCCCACCGACATCACCCTGTCCGACCTTAATCTGGACAACTACACCAAGGTCTGGACCGATCCTTCTACCTTCGGCCTGTTTTACAACACCTTCGTCTACGTGATCGGCTCCACCATCTTCGGAATCACCCTTGCGGCGATCCTGGCCTGGCTGGTGGAACGCACCGACATCCCGGGCAAGATCTGGATCTATGCCGGCGTGCCGATGACCCTGGTGCTGCCGGGCCTGTTGCAGGCGATGGCCTGGGTGCTGCTGTTGAGCCCGCGGATCGGCTTCATCAACCAGTTCCTGATCGAAACCATTGGCCTGCCCATCGAACCCATCAACATCTATTCCTTGGGCGGAATGATCTTCGTCGAAGGCTTCCGCCTGGTGCCGACCGCCTTCTTGATGATGGTGCCCTTGTTGCGCTCCATGGACCCGGCGCTTGAAGAAGCCGCGGCGATGTCCGGCGCCAATCCGCGCACTACCATGCGCAAGGTCACCCTCAAGCTGATGTTGCCCGGCTTGATCGCCGTGGTGATCTACCAATTCATCACCGCCTTCGAGGTGTTCGAAGTGCCCGGCATCCTCGGCATGCCCGCCGATATCTATGTGTTCTCCACCAAGATTTATTCGCTGCACCGCTCGGTCAGCGTGGAGCCCGCTTATGGCGAGGCCAATGCGCTGTCGATGATCTATCTGCTGGTCGCGGTGGTGGCGACCTACCTCTATTCCCGGGTGATCGCGCGCCAGGAACGTTTCACCATCGTCACCGGCAAGGGCTATCGTCCCCGGCTGATGGAACTCGGCCGCTGGAAATGGGCGTCGATCGCCCTGGTCTGGGCCTTCCTGATCTCCACCATGGTCCTGCCGTTCCTGGTT
>JAHEKA010000016.1:0-6766 GCA_024638585.1 Rhodospirillales bacterium | reverse complement strand
GCAGCCGTCCTTCGAGGCGTTCTCGATGATGACGACGGAACACTATGTTGAGGCGTTCAAGGACGAGTTCATCGGCCTGTCGGTCTGGAACACCTTCCTGATGACTGTGGTGACCTCCACCGCCGTGGTGGTGCTGTCATTCCTGATCTCCCTGGTGGTGGTGCGCTCGAAGTTCTGGGGGCGTAGGATGCTCGATCAGATGGCCTTCATGCCCCATGCCATTCCCGGCATCGTGATGGCGGTGGCCTTCCTGTGGGTGTTCATCAATTTCGACGAATATGTGGGCGTCCCGTTATACGGCAGCATCTGGTCGGTGGTGATCGCCTTCACGGTGGGGTACATCGCCTATGGCACCCGGGCCATGAACGCGGCCATCCTGCAGATCCATAAGGATCTCGAAGAGGCGGCCTACGTCTCCGGCGCGGTCCAGTGGCGCACCATGTGGCGGGTCTTCTATCCGCTGATGGTGCCGACCTTCGTCGGTGTCTGGGTCTGGGTGATGCTGCACGCGGTGCGCGCCGCGTCGCTGCCGCTGATCCTGACCGAAGGGCCCGAGAACCAGGTTCTGGCTGTCCTGATTTGGAACATGTGGGACGAAGGCGGGGGTGGCGTGCAGATGGTCGGTGCCATCGGCGTGATCCTGATCCTTGTCTTGCTGCTGGTGACCATGGCGTTCCGCACGTTCGGGTTCGGATCGGGCCGCCACATTCAGGGGAACTGACGCGGGTCTTCGGTGCGGCGGCACGAGGCTTGCCCACGGGTGGAGTTGAACAGTGGTTTCGGGGCCGGGCGCGGCGCGCAACCGGGTGGTGATCCTGGGAGCGGGCGGACGGGACTTCCATAATTTCAACACGGTCTACCGCGACGATCCGGCGGTGGAGGTGCTGGCCTTCGGTGCGGCCCAGATCCCGGGCATTGCCGGGCGCGGCTATCCCCCGTCCCTTGCCGGCGCGCGATATCCCCAGGGCATTCCGATCCTTGATGAGGCCGATCTGCTGGATTTCTGCCGTGTCAATCCGGTGGACGAGGTGGTCTTCGCCTATTCCGACGTCTCTCACATGGATGTCATGCGCACCGCTTCGCGTTTCCTGGCGGTGGGCTGCAGCTTCACCTTCCTTGGCCCCCGGGCCACCATGCTGGACGCGCGCAAGCCGGTGGTCGCCGTGACGGCTGTGCGGACCGGTTGCGGCAAGTCGCCGGTCAGCCGCTATGTCGCGGGCCTTCTCAGGGAGGCGGGGTTGAGCGTCGGCGTGCTGCGCCATCCCATGCCCTACGGCGACCTCGCCCGCCAGGACGTACAGCGTTTTGCGGTGCCCGAGGATTTGGACGCCGCCGATTGCACGATCGAGGAACGCGAGGAATACCAACCCTATGTCGATGCCGGTCACGTCATTTATGCCGGTGTCGATTACGCCCGCATCCTGGCCGCGGCCGAGGCCGAAGCCGACGTCATCCTGTGGGATGGGGGCAATAACGACTTCCCCTTCATCCGGCCCGATCTGCTCATCGTGCTGGCCGACGCCCTGAGGCCGGGGCACGAGACCGGCTTCCATCCGGGCGAGACCCTGCTGGGCATGGCCGATCATGTCCTCATCATGAAGGTGCGCGATGCCGCGGCCCCGGACGTGGAAGCGATCGAGGCCGCGGCCCGAGCCGCCAATCCAAGCGCGGGCCTCCTTCGCGGTGATCTTGCGGTCACCCTGGACGATCCGGCGGCGGTGAAGGGGCGAAGCGTGCTGGTGGTCGAGGATGGTCCCACCATCACCCATGGCGGCCGCCCGACAGGCGCGGGCTTTGTCGCCGCCAATGCCGCAGGGGCATCGTCGGTGATCGACCCGCGGCCTTTCATCGGCGAGGCACTGGCAGAGACTTTCGCGAACTATCCCCATATCGGACCGGTGCTTCCGGCGGTGGGGTATTACCCGGAGCAGCTTGCCGCTCTCGAACAGGCGATCGCCCAGGTGCCCGCCGATGTCGTGGTGTTGGCGACACCGGCCCGGCTGGAAGGCTTGATCAAGATCACCAAGCCGGTGGTTCGCGCAGATTACGCTTTCGCGGAAGCGAGCGGGCCGGGCCTTGCCGGTGTCGTCGCCGCCTTTGCGGAGCGGCTCGGTAACACGGTTGCCGGGGGCGGCGCCTGATGCGGCTGGTCGTTGCCCTGGGGGGGAATGCCCTTCTGCGGCGCGGTGAGCCGCTCACCGCCGAGGCTCAGGACGCCAATATCGCCATTGCCGCGCGGGCCGTTGCGGCCGTGGCCGAGCAACACGATGTCATCGTCACCCACGGCAACGGTCCCCAGGTCGGATTACTTGCGCTGCAGGCCGCGGCCTTCGATGCCGAAAGCCCCTGGCCGCTTGATCTCCTTGGTGCGGAAAGCGAAGGGATGATCGGCTATCTGATTGAGCGTGCCCTGATCGGCCATCTGCCGGGGCGCCCGATCGCGACCCTGCTGACCCAGGTCGAAGTTGCGGCGGATGATCCCGCCTTCACCAATCCCAGCAAACCGATCGGCCCCGTCTATGACGCCGAGGCCCGCACCCGGATCGAGGCGAGCCGAGGCTGGCCCATGGCGCCCGACGGGACCGGCTGGCGACGGGTGGTTCCCTCGCCGGCCCCGGTCCGGATTCTCGAGATTCTCACCATCCGCCACCTGATTGCCGAAGGCATCCTGGTGATCTGCGCCGGCGGCGGCGGCATCCCGGTCATCGTCGGCCCGCGGGGCACCGTCCATGGGGTCGAAGCGGTAATCGACAAGGACCGCACCGCGGCGCTGCTGGCGCGGGATGTGGGCGCCGATGGGCTCTTGCTGCTCACCGACGTGGATGCGGTCTATCGGGATTGGGGGACGGAGGCACGCCAGCCCATCGGTGAAACGACGACAGAAGAACTGGCGGCGCTGGAGCTGGATCCCGGTTCAATGGGTCCCAAGGTTGGCGCGGCATGCGAATTCGTGTCAAACACCGGCAGTTTCGCGGGCATCGGGCGGCTGGCCGATGCCGGCGCCATTCTGGCAGGGGAGGCGGGCACGCGTCTGGGGCGGCTGCCGGCGTGAGAACCTTTCGCGGAGGGAAAACCGCTGCGGGTCCCTCGAAGCAGTTGAAATTCTTGTCCACACGTAATACCAAAACGTCCATCGAAATACCAAAAACGGTCATTGAACGGCGGTCGCGAACACGGCAGACTGTGGCCGGACAACGAAAGAGGCGATGATCGCTTCGAAGAATACGCCACAGGGAATTTGGCGGAGGATTGGGAGACCATGATCGACATCGAAAATCTGCACGTTCACTATGAAAGCTCCGAAGGCCGCGTGCACGCGGTCAAGGGCATCGATATCAATGTCGAACGTGGGCAGTTCTACACCATGCTGGGGCCATCGGGCTGCGGCAAGACAACGACCTTGCGCTCCGTCGCCGGGCTGGAGCGTCCCTCGGGTGGGACCATCACGATCAATGACGAGCCCGTGTTCTCCGCCACCGAGCACATTATGGTTCCGCCCTACCGGCGCGAGATCGGCATGGTGTTCCAGAGCTACGCCATCTGGCCGCATATGGACGTGTTCAACAACGTGGCTTTCCCCCTTCAGGAGATGAAGGGGCGGTTCTCCAAGGCCGAGATCCGGGAAAAGGTCATGAAGGCGTTGGAGTTGGTGCAGCTGGGCGGCTACGAGGACCGGCCTGCGCCGTTCCTCTCCGGCGGGCAGCAGCAGCGCCTGGCACTTGCCCGGGCGCTGGTCCGCGAGCCGGCCGTGCTTCTCCTTGACGAGCCGCTTTCGAACCTTGACGCCAAGCTGCGCGAAGAAACCCGGACGGAGATCCGCGATCTGGTCAAACGCCTGGGCATCACCACGATTTACGTCACCCATGACCAGCTCGAGGCGCTGACCATGTCGGACGTGATCGCGGTCATGGACCAGGGTCTGATCGTGCAGGAAGGTTCACCGGTCGAGATCTACCGCACGCCCGCGGTCAGGTTCGTCGCCGACTTCATCGGCTTGACCAACTTTATCCAGGGACGCGTCCGCTCGGTGGGTTCCAATGGTAACCGCATGGGTGAAGTGGAAACCGCATCGGGTACGATCAAATGTGAACTGCCCGATGGCGCGACCACCGGGTCGGAAGTCGTCATCGTGGTTCGGCCCGAAGACGTCAACCTGATGCCGGCCAGTACCGCTGCCGGTGGTGAAAACATGCTTCAGGGTGAAGTGGCCGCGGCCATGTTCATGGGCGATGCCAAGGAGTACAAGATCGCCTTGAAGGATTCGGCGATCCGCCTGCGTCTGCACCCGACCACGGAAATCGACGAGGGTCAGGCGGTCCTGGTCGAAATCCCGGCGGAGCGGTGCCGCGCATTGGCAGGCTAAGTTCCCGTAAAAGAAATCGCGCGCCGGGCCGCCCTGTGGGGTGCCCGGCGCCTCTCGTTTCAGATGGCGTAGAGCCGCGCCGGATTGGTTTCCAGGATTTTCTTGGTGGAGGCCGCAGGAAGGCTCCCGTCTTCCTGCATCCGTTTCAACGCGACGACTTCGGTCGCCGTATCCTTGTGCCCGTAATCGGTGCCGATGATCAGGTTATCGTCGCCGATCTCGCTCAACAGCCAGGGCAGGTCGTCGGTCTTCTGGGTGGTGATGAAGAAGTTGTTGTCCCCCAACGGGTCCGCGGGCATGGGCCGGCCCTTGCGGTTGAGGCGGATTTCAACTTCCCCCAGCACGTAGGGGACCCATTGGGCGCTGGTCTCGATGAAGCCCCAGCGCAGGCCCGGGAAACGGGCCGGCACTTCATGCTCCAACAGGGCGTTGAATGAGGCCATCACCGGGAACTTGAAGGTCATCAGGGCGTCGCCGTTCATGGAATCATGCACCGCCACTGAATTGTTGCCGGCGTGCAGGCAGATCGCGAGATCGAGCTCCTGGGCGATCTCATAGAGCGGGAAAAAGAAACGATCCGACAGGTTGAGCTCGCATTCCAGGCCGCGCATGAAGATCCCGCAGGCCCCATTGTCTTTGCAGAACTGCAACTCGTCGCGAACCTTATCCGGGTTGGCGAGGCTGAGGAGCGGCGGCATCAGAACCCAGGGCAGGCGGCCCGAGGAATTCGCCCAGATGTCGGCGAGCCAGCGATTATAGCTGCGGTTGAGGGCGAAATCGATATCCGGCGCCTTGGTGATCGGGCGCAGAAAGAAGGTGGGGAACAACACCTGGGTGTCGATGCCGATTTCATCCATGTGATCGAGCCGCGCCTGGATGCTGGACATCTCGCGCGAGTCCTCGGGAACGTCCTGGCCGACATTGGTCTTGCTGATCAGGCGGTCTTCCACCACCCAGTATTCGTTCCTTGTGTTTGAGCCATAGGGCGCGCCGTCATTGGGATCGCGGACGAAGATCATCGGCCGGAAGCCCTGTTCCTCTTCCGTCATGTAGGACCAGGTGAGCGGTGTCTCGATCACATGGGCGTCGGCATCTATGGTCGGCATGTCTGTTCCCTCCGGTTTGAACCGGTTTTCAATTGAGGCCGTACAGGACAGCAGGGTTGGTGTTGAGGATCTTTTCCACCGAGTCCGGGCTGATGTCTCCGGCCTCGGCCAAGCGCTTCATGGCGTGAATGTCCGTCGCGGTGTCCTTGTGGCCGTAATCGGTGCCGATCAACAAGTGGTCGTCGCCCACTTCGGCGATCAACCCGGGAATATCGTCGGTCATCTGGGTCGTGACGTAGAAATGGTTCTCCGCCAGGAGATCGTCGGGCACCGGGCGCCCCTTGCGCTGCAGGCGGATGCGCGCCTCACCCAACATATAGGGCAGCCACTGGGCCGAAGCCTCGATGAAGCCCCAGCGCAAATCGGGGTAACGGGCTGGGATCTCTTCCTGGGCCAGCATCGAAAACGCGCCCAGCACCGGGAACTTGGCCCGGAACATGGCGACGTCGCCGGAATAGGCGTCATGCACGGCGAAGCTGTTGATGCCGGCGTGGAAGGTGATGGCGAGGTCGAGTTCCTGGGCCATTTCGTAGAACGGAAAAAAATAGCGGTGAGACGGCAGGCGCTCGCACTCCGCGCCACGCATGAAGATGCCGCAGGCGCCGTGCTCCTTGGCGAAGGCCAGTTCATCGCGAACCTTGGCCCGATCCACCAGCGACAAAAGCGGCGGGACGCAGACCCAGCGCAAACGGGTTTTTTCCTCCGCCCAGATGTCCGCCATCCAGCGGTTGTAGGCCCGCGCCAGCGCGAAATCCACGTCGTGTTCCCGGGTCAACGGCCGCAGGAACAGGGTCGGGAAGATCACGGCGATATCGACGCCGATCTCGTCCATATGGGCGAGCCGCGATTGGATGCTGGTCATATGCCGGGAATCGTCGGGCACGTCCTGGCCGACATTCGCGCCTTTGGAGAGTAGGCGTTCGTCGATCACCCAGTATTCCTTGCGCTGATTGGCACGCCGCGGCGCGCCGTCGTCTTCGGCGCGTTCAAAGATCTGGGGCCGGAACGCCTGTTCGTGTTCTTGCATATAGGACCAGGTTTCCGGTGTTTCGATCACATGTGCGTCGGCGTCGATGACCGGCATGACGGGTGCTCCTCCCTCGTCCTAGTTCAGCGCCTCGGGCGCCAGTCCATAGAGCGCACAGGCATTGGCACCGAGGATATCGTCAATGAGTCCCGGCGCGATATTGGATTTCTCCTTCATCAGGCGCATTGCCTCGATCTCTGCGGAGGTGTCGTGATGGCCGTAGTCGGTGCCAACCACCAGGCAGCCCCGCCCGGCAACGGAGGCGATGTA
>JAHEKA010000337.1 GCA_024638585.1 Rhodospirillales bacterium | reverse complement strand
GGCCACCTTGCGCGCGCGGCGCTGGCTGTCATACGCGGCGGCGTCCTTGAACCAGGCCTCGAAGCCGTGGCCGTCCTTGCATTGCAGATTGAATACGATCATCTCGCTTCAGGGATACCCCAAAAACTCCTTGTCTATCAAGCGCCTGTTATAGATAAGCGCCCCCCGCTCCAATGCAAGGCCGGGCAATTTTCAGGCGAAGTCCCCTACGGCGCGGCGAACAGCGCACTGCATGACGGCACAATTAATCTACAATATAATAATGTTGTTTTATTTTATTTACATTAAAATATTGGGATTCTAATCTCTTTTACAGATATTGAATGGATTATGAGGGGCATTGCCATGCTCGCCGATTTTTCTGCCCTGCCGACCGCGCTGTCGCGCGCCGTCGATGTCGCACGCCGTCTCTTAGCGGAAGCCGCCGCGCGCCACGCGCCAGTCACCTTGGCGTCCTCAATGGGTGCCGAAGACATGGTCCTGATCGACCTGGTGGCACGGGGGAATTTGCCCATCGACGTCTTCGTGCTGGATACCGGACGACTGCATGACGATACCCAGGCCCTGATCGAAGAGACACGGGCGCATTACGGCCTTCCCATCAGGATTCTCGTTCCGGACCAGGGCGCCTTGGAAAGCCTGCTCGCGGAACATGGTCCCAACGGGTTTTACCGATCCGTGGACGCCCGCAAGGCCTGCTGCGCCGTGCGCAAGGTCGTGCCGCTGGGGCGCGCCCTTGCGGGGTATGGCGCTTGGATCACCGGCCTGCGCCGCGCGCAATCGGCGGCCCGGGCCGAGACCCCGGCCCATGAATGGGATGACGCCAACGGACTTGAGAAATACAACCCCCTCGTGGACTGGTCGTCGGACGACGTGTGGGATTACATCCGCGCCCATGACGTTCCCTACAACCCGCTCCACGACCAGGGGTTCGCCTCCATCGGCTGCGCGCCCTGCACCCGCGCCGTCGCGCCCGGCGCCGATGAAAGGTCGGGGCGCTGGTGGTGGGAAGACGGCGGAAGCCAGGAATGCGGTCTGCACGTGGCTGGGGACCGCCTGGCCCGCGCCCGGCCGGCGGGAGAAGCAGAATGACCGTGACCGCCGAAGCCGTTGTAGACCTCGGGCCCGCGCAAGCCGCCGCACCGCTCGGCCACCTGGAGGCGCTCGAAAGCGAGGCTATCTATATCCTCCGCGAGGCCGCGGCCCAGTTCGAGAGGCCGATCTTGCTGTTTTCCGGCGGCAAGGACAGCGCCGTAATCCTGCACCTCGCCCTCAAGGGGTTCGCGCCCGGCACGCCGCCCTTCACCCTGCTGCATGTGGACACCGGGTACAACTATCCCGAGGTGCTGGAGTTTAGGGACTCCACGGCAGAGGCCGCGGGAATGCGGCTGGAAGTGCGCAGCGTAGAGGACAGCATCGCCCAGGGCCGCGTCGTCCTCTCCCGCCCCGACGAGAGCCGCAACGCCCACCAGAGCGTCACCCTGCTGGATGCCATCGAGGACTTGGCGGCCGATGCCTGTATCGGCGGCGCGCGGCGCGACGAGGAAAAGGCCCGGGCCAAGGAACGCGTGTTTTCCCACCGCGATGCCTTTGGCGGCTGGGACCCCCGGCGCCAAAGGCCGGAACTGTGGGCGCTCTATCACGGCGCCATCGCACCCGGCGAGCACATGCGCGTGTTCCCGATCAGCGACTGGACCGAGGCCGATGTCTGGCGCTACATCGCGCGAGAAAGGATCGCCCTGCCGCCTCTCTACTTCGCCCATCAGCGAGACGTGGTCGAACGCAACGGCCGGCTCATCCCCGCGCATCCCCTGATCTCCCTGAAGGACGGCGAGGCGCCGGAGACGCGCTCTGTGAGGTTCCGCACCGTCGGCGACATCACCTGTACCTGTCCGGTCGAAAGCGAGGCCGCGACGCCCGAGGACATCCTGGCGGAAACGCTCGCGGCAGAGACGTCGGAGCGGGGCGCGACCCGGCTCGACGATGCGGCGAGCGAAGCGGCGATGGAGCGGCGCAAGACCGCGGGTTATTTCTGAGGCCTCCATGAACAAGACCCCCCAATATGATGGCCGCGACCTGCTGCGCCTGACCACCGCCGGCAGCGTAGACGACGGCAAGTCCACCCTGATCGGCCGGCTGCTGGCCGACACCGGCGCACTCAGCTCCGACCAGCTTGCTTCCCTCGCCGCCCAGGCGGTGCAAAGCGGACAAGAGCACATCGACCTGGCGCAAATCACCGACGGGTTGAGCGCAGAACGCGAACAGGGCATCACCATCGACGTCGCCTACCGCTACTTCGCCACACCCGGCCGTAGCTACATCCTGGCCGATGTCCCAGGCCATGAGCAGTACACGCGCAACATGGTCACCGGCGCATCCAAGGCGACGGCCGCATTGCTTCTGGTTGACGGGCGCTCCGGCATGACCCGTCAGACCCGGCGCCATGCCTGTATCGCCGCGCTGCTGGGGATCGAGGACGTGGTCTTCGCCGTCAACAAGATGGACCTGGTGGATTTCTCCCAAGACGCCTTCGCAGCGGCGGAAGCGGAGATCGTGGGTTTCACCGCACGGCTCGGCTTCCGCACCCGTCACGTCGTCCCGGTCTCCGCCAAGCAGGGCGACAACGTGGTGCATGCCGGCAGGGCGATGGACTGGTACCCCGGCCCGCCGCTCCTGGACGTGCTGGACGGGCTTCCGGCAAGTGCCGGCGTCGCCCAGGGTCCGTTCCGCATGGCCATCCAGATGGCGCTCCGCCCTCAGACGTCGGACACCCATGATTTCCGCGGGCTTATGGGCCGGGTCCAGCAGGGCTCGGTATCCATTGGCGACCGTGTTGCGATCCTGCCGGGTGGCCGCGAAAGCACGGTCACCGGTATCCTCGGCCCCGGTGGCCTGCCGATCAACGCGGCGGAGGCCGGCCGGTCTGTCATCCTGACCCTCGCCGACAACATCGACGCCGGGCGCGGTTCCCTGATCGCCGCCGCCGAGGACCGGCCCCGGGAAACCCGGACGCTGACCGCCGCGCTTTGCTGGCTCGACGACCGCCCCCAGGACCCGAGGGCGAACTATCTGCTGCGCGCCAGCACCCGCACCGTCGCCGCCCGCATCGCCCTGCCTGAAAGCCGCCTCGACGTCGATACCCTGGACACCACCCCGGGGGGCGATAAGCTGGCCGCCAACGACATCGGCACGGTGGAAATCCGCCTTCAGGACGATGTTGCCTGCGATGCTTACGCCGCCTGCAAGGCGACCGGCGCCTTCATCGTCATCGACCCGCGCACCAACGCCACGGTTGCCGCGGGCATGATCGACCACGGTATTTAGAAACACGGGATCCCTCGATCACCCCTCAGGGCCCGGTGAAGTCCCGGTCGTGGGTCAGGGCCGGCACCTGGGCGCGGGCGCGGTCACTGGCGGTGAGATCGATCTCCGCCGTGATCACGCCGGGTTCCTCGCCCGCCTCGGCCAGGATCTCGCCCCAGGGGCCGATGATCAGCGAATGGCCGAAGGTCTGGCGCCCCCGGGGATGAGTGCCGCACTGGGCCGGGGCAAAGACGAAACAGCCGGTCTCGATCGCCCGGGCGCGCAGCAGGGTGTGCCAATGGGCCTTGCCGGTCGCCAGGGTGAAGGCGGAAGGAACGGCGATCATGCGCGCCCCGGCCTGGGCGAGCGCCCGGTAGAGATAGGGAAAGCGCAGGTCGTAACAGATGGTGAGACCGAGCACCCCAAACGGCGTCTCGGCGCAGACCGCGTCACCGCCCGGCCGGTAGGTCGCCGATTCGGTGTAGGCCTCCCCGTCGGCGAGGGACACGTCGAACATGTGGATCTTGTCATAGCGCGCCTGCACCG
>JAHEKA010000336.1 GCA_024638585.1 Rhodospirillales bacterium | reverse complement strand
GCATCGCCCTCTTTGAAAACGGCGACGTCAAAACTGACCCGCAGGCGGACTTCCCGGGCTATGTCCGCGAGGTCTTCGAAACCAAACGCATGGACAACGGGGTCTTCGGGATCAAAATCATGTGGAAGCATCTCCAGAAATTTCCCGGGCGCATGGACATCCCCTGCGCCCAGCGCGACCACAGACGCCTCGCCCGCGCCCTCCGCTCCACGTTTGGAAAAACCCGCTTCTTCTGGAGCCGTCGCGCGGACAAAGTCCGCCAGGCCATCTCCTTCCTCAAAGCCAAACAGACGGGCCTCTTCACCCATTCGAATGTGTGCTGGCCGCCATCCGCGGTCTCCACGGTGGCGCTGCCGGAGCCCGACAACACGAAATACACCTCGTCGAAGACATGGGACATGGGCTCGCTTGCCCCGCCCGGCGGCAGGTCGATCACGAACAGGGTGACGAAGTCACCGCGGCCATGGGTATGGATGATGGCGCCATCTGTGCCGAACCGCGCCCAGGGTTTGGTGTCCACCTTGTGCAGATCGACCGCGAAATCCTCGACGATGGGGACACCCTCGCCCGCCGCCCAATCGAGATATGGGTCGATACAAAATTTGCTATCCGCCGGTTCGCTCATCGATCACCCCCTGGTTTGATGCAGACCCCTCACCACCGGTCGCCCGAGTTTGGCCCGCCGGCGCGCTCTTTTCTTGTGAAAATCCTAGCACATCGCACCAATCTGTCACATCGGACGGGCGCCGGCGCGATAGCACCATGACGAATCCGCCTTGCCCTCGGGATTTCCCCGAACCTATGCTTGCGAATGCAGTCAAAGCTTTACCGGGCGCGCCGCGTGGCGAGCAGGTCATAACAGTTCCAAAAAAGGGAGAATGCCAGTGATGGGACGGAAAACGAAAGCCGCGGCCTGTGTGGGCCTGGCGGCGCTCCTGATTGGCGCCGGGGACCTCAGCCCGGCCCAGGCCGATGACTTCTACAAGGGCAAGCGGGTCAAGTTCCTGGTCGGCTCAAGCCCCGGCGGCGGATACGACACCTATGCCCGGGTTTTGGCGCGTCATTACGGCAAGCACATTGCCGGCAACCCCAGCTTCGTGGTGCAGAACATGCCCGGCGCCTCCAGCCGCAGGGTCGCCAACTTCCTCTACAACAAGGCGCCCAAGGATGGGTCCACCATCGCCGGGGTGTTCAGCGGCATCCCGACCGAACCGCTGGTCAACCCGGACAAGGCCCATTTCGACGCGCGCAAGTTCACCTGGATCGGCAGCGCCAACAAGGGCACGTTCGTAGGCTTCGTTTGGGCCACCGCGCCGGTCACTACCCTCGAAGGCCTCAAGACCAAGCAGATGATCGTCGGCGCCTCGGGCGGGGCGACCTACGATTTTCCGGCGCTCGCCAACGAATTGCTGGGCCTCAACTTCAAGATCGTCGCGGGCTATACGGGCACCAAGGCGATCGGCCTCGCCATGGAGCGCGGCGAGGTCCACGGCAATGCCGGAACCACCTGGGCGTCGATCAAGACCCAGCATCCCGGCTGGCTGAAGGACAAGAAGGTCAAGGTGTTCGTCCAATACCGGCGGGACAAGCACCCGGAGCTGCCCCATGTGACGAAGATGCTCGACCTCGCCAAGAACGAGAACGACCGCCAGGCCCTGAACCTGATGTATGTGCGCCAGGAATACCAACGGCCCTACATCGCCCCGCCGGGCCTGCCCGCGGGCCGGGTCAAGATCCTGCGCGCCGCGTTCGATGCGACCGTCAGGGATCCCGCCTACCTCAGTGACGCGAAGAAGCGCCGGCTCGAGGTCGATCCGCTGTCGGGCGCCCAGATTGAGGCGCTGATCGCCGAGGTCTACAAGACGCCCAAGGCCGTGGTGGACCGGGTGCGGGGGATTCTCGCCAAGCGGCCGAAGCGGCCCAAGCGCAAGAAGAAGTAGGCGACGGGCCGGGAATGCGGGCGGGCTGAAGGGCCCGCTCTCCCTTTTCCTCTTGACCGCACATCGGCGGCAGACGGGTGCCATGACCAAGATTCTCTATCTGTTGCGCCACGGCAAATCGGACTGGGGCAAGGGCGACATTCCGGATGCGGAACGGCCGCTGACCCGGCGCGGGCGCAAAGCCGGCACGCGCATGGGCAAAGAGCTTGCCCGCCGCGGCTGGATCCCCGACCTGGTGCTGTGTTCCACAGCCACGCGCACGCGCCAGACCTTCGACCGCCTCGCCAAGGGACTGGAGAAGACCGCCCCCGGCTCAACGCCAACGGTCGCGTTCGAAGACGTGCTCTACCTCGCCGATCCCGATACCCTGCTGGCCCGGGTCCGGGAGGTGGAGGATGCGGTCACCTCCACGCTCATCCTCGGCCATAATTTCGGACTTCAGGACTTCGCCCTGGGGCTCCCCGCGGGCGGCGGGCCGCTGGTCGACAAGATCGCGGCCAAGTTTCCCACCGCGGCCCTTGCCGTGATCAGGTTCGAGGCGACACGCTGGCGGGACCTTGTTCCGGGCAGCGGCCGGCTTGAAGACGTGCTCTATCCGCGCGAGCTCGACTGACCTCGGCCGCGCGCAGGCTCAATCCTGGGGCAGCAGCGGCTCCTGGCCGGGGCGGACCTGCATGTCAAACGCGCACAGAAGTGCTGCCGTGCCGGCGTATTCGCCCATCAGCGCGACCACGTCCACCAGCATGCGGGGGCCGAAAATCTCAAGCGCCTTTGCATAGGTGTCGGACGAGACCTTGCGGTCGGCGAACATCTCCCGGCCCAGCCGGATCACCGCAGCCTGATCGGCGGGCGCGCCGGCGGGCTCCTTGCGATACTTGATGGCGTCGATCACATCCCGGCCCACGCCAACCTGCGCCGCCAGGGGCTCATGGGCGGTCCATTCGAACGTGCTTTCGCATTCCCGCGCCGTCACCAGGATCGCGGTCTCGCGGATCATGGGATCGAGCGCCTCATCGAGCCGCAGGTAATGGGTGAGATCGCGGGTGTATTCCGACACCCTGGGGCTATGCAGCTTGATGCCGCCCGGCCCCCACAGGCCGGCAATCGACCCGCCATCGGGATCGACATGGGCGTCATAGATCTCCTTGCCCACGTCATCCAGTGCCTCGCGCTCGACCGGGGGAAGGCGGCAACCGCTTTCCGGGTGGATGTCGGGGGGAAACGCCGTGTCGTCCATGCGCTAAGCCTCTCGTTGTGATGGTAAGCGTTCAGCCGCGCCGCACCGTGCCGTCGGGGTCGATGGTGATGCCGTAGGCTTCGATCGCCGCTTGTTGGGTGATGTATCCGCGCCTGAGATCGCGCGCGATCAATTCGAGGTCGCGCTCCGCCCGATCGCCATAGCCCCCGCCCCCGCCGGTCTCCAGCACCGCCCGGTCGCCGGGCCTGAGCGGGACGCCCTTGGCCTTGCACAGCACCTCGCCCTCGCCCGCGCCGCCGCGGTAGACCGTGACCAGGCCGGACTTGCCCGGTCCCCCGCCGCGCACGCCCCAGGGCGGCATCTTGGTGCGGTCCAGGTTGGTCTGCAGGAAGCAGTCATCCAGGATGGTGTAGGTCTTGCGAAAGCCAAGCCCGCCCCGGAACTTCCCCGGCCCGCCGGAATCCGCGCGCAAGGTGCATTCCTCGATGCGGAAGGGCAGGATGGTCTCCTGCAACTCCATGGGGATCAGCCGCGTGTCGCCATGGGCCATGGTGCGGAACGGCCCGGCCCCGTCATGCCAGGCGCAGGCGCCCCAGCCGCCATGGCCGCTATCGTGGCCGTTGAAGGCTTCACCGGTCTTCTTCCGGCCATAGACGCGGAAACCCGAATGGGTGGCGAAATGGCCCCCGGTGACGTGTTCGGGCATGGCTTGCTCGAAG
>JAHEKA010000335.1 GCA_024638585.1 Rhodospirillales bacterium | reverse complement strand
AGCTACATCTATCGCCGCCGGGCTTTGCCGCAGGGCGGCTACGTCACGTCCTTTGCGGAAACCACCGCGCTCAAGAAGGCGGAGCGCGAGGCGGCAGAAAAGTCATCTTATCTAGAAGGCATCTTCGAAACCGGCGGCGCCGCCTTTTGCATCGTCGACGCCGATTTCAACCTTGTCCAGTTCAATAACGCTTATGAAAATCTGTTCGGCTTCCCGAAGGGCTTCCTCCGCCCGGGCTTGAGCCGGCTAGAGTTGACCCGTTTCCGTCATGAAATGGGCCATTTTCCGGCTGAGACCCTCGAAGAAGCGCTGGAGCGGCGCACCAAGGACCGAAGAACCGAAAAATTCGACGAACGCACCCTCCCCGACGGCACCAGCTATGTCTACCGGCGCAAGCTGCTCCCCCAGGGCGGATACGTAACGACCTACATTGAAACCACGGCCCTGAACCGTGCGAAGGAGGAGGCGCGGGAAAAATCAGTGATTCTGGACACGGCAATGGAGATCATGGGCCAGGGCTTCGTCGTCTTTGATCGCGATCAGAGGGTCGCCGCCCACAATCGAAAATACCTCCAACTGGCCGGACTCCCCGCGGACTGCGACATCTTTGGCATGAAGCATGAGGACGTCCTCCGGCTCCGCGTCAAGGGAGGAAAGATCGTCGAACGGCTAACCGAAGACGTCATCAGAGAGCGCGTTGAAGGTCAACGTCAAGGGCGCGAAGTGATCCGTGAACGGATTCACGACGATGGGGCCGCCTTCATTTATCACCGGGTGCCCCTGCCCGGTGGTGGCAACGTTTGCACCTTCACCGATATCACCAAACAAAAGAACGCCGAAACCGCGCTCCGCGCCAGCCAAGTCCAGCTGACCCTGGCCCAGGAAATGGCGAAGATCGGATCGTGGGAGCTTGACCTTGTGAACGGCGAACTCACCTGGTCGGACGAGATCTATCGCTTGTTCGGCATAAGCCGGGACGATTTCGGTGCCAGCTACGAAGCCTTCATGGAGTTCGTGCATCCCGACGACCGCGCCGCCGTCGACAAGGCCTACAGGGACTCCATCGCCAACAAAGAGCCCTATCACATCGGCCACCGCCTGCTTCTGCGCGACGGCACCGTCAAGTTCGTCGAAGAGTGTTGCCAGACTTTTTTCGACGATTCCGGCCGGCCGCTCAGGTCCATTGGCACCGTTCAGGACTTGACCGAGAAGATGCAGACCGAAGAGAAGCTCCACCAAGCCCAGAAGATGGAGGTTATCGGCCAGTTGACCGGCGGCGTCGCCCACGATTTCAATAACCTTCTGGCGGTGATCACCGGCAATGCAGAATTGCTGGCTGACGAATTGAGCGAACCCAACCGAAAGATCGACGCGGTGCTGCATGCCGCGTCGAGGGGGGCGGAGTTGACCCAGCGCCTGCTCTCCTTTTCCCGGCGCCAACCCCTCTTTCCCAGGACCGTGGAACCCCGGGCCCTGCTCGACGACCTGCTTCAGCTTGTGCAGCGAACCCTCGGCGAAAACATCACGGTCACCACACGTATCGATGCAGGGCTCTGGACCGCCCATGCCGATCCCGGCCAGCTGGAAAACGCCCTTCTCAACCTCGCCATCAACGCGCGGGATGCGATGCCCGACGGTGGCACGCTGACCATCACATGCTCGAACGCCGTTCTGGATGGGGATTTCCTCCCGATCGGTGCGGGCATGCCCGGCCAAGACTACGTGGCTATTGCGGTCAGAGACGCCGGAACCGGCATGAGCGAAGAAGTCCTGGATCACGCCTTCGAGCCGTTTTTCACCACCAAGGACGTCGGTGAAGGCAGCGGGCTGGGTTTGTCGATGGTCTACGGTTTCGCCAAGCAATCGGGCGGCCACGTCACGATCGACAGCAAGGAAGGCTGGGGAACCACAGTGAACCTCTATCTGCCTCGGGGGACGGCCTTGAAACAGATCGAGGCAATGCCCAGGGACGCGGGCGAGTCCGCGGGCGATGGAAAGGCCCGGATTTTGGTGATCGAGGACGACACCCTCGTTCAAGACGTGGTCGGAACTGTCCTGCGGTCGCGCGGCCACAGCATCACGACTGCGGGAACCCACGCGGCGGCCATCGAATTCCTACGTCAGTCGGAGGTCGATCTCGTCCTTTCCGACGTGGTGCTTCCGGACGCCACGAACGATCAAAGTTTTGTCAAACAGGTCCAGGCGTTGCAGCCTGGGGTGAAGGTGGTCCTGATGTCAGGCTATCCGGCCCATGCCGATCATGGAAACGCGCTGGAGGAGAGCTCGGCGGTGCTGCTCACCAAACCCTTTTCAAATGAAAAGCTTGCCGAAACCATCGCCGAAGTCCTTAAAGACTCCCGCCCCCGCTACGACGCGATTCGCTCCGCCGGCTGACCGCCGATTCAGTGCCGTTTGCGCCGGGGCCGCAACTCAGCCGCTCTGCACCTCGATCTTCTGCCCCGTTTCCTTTTTCGGGCTCGACTTGGGCACCAGGATTGTCAGGACCCCGTCCTTGAAACTCGCCTGGATCTGGTCGCCAAGCGAATCCGGCGGCAGGCGAAAGGATCGCTGGAACGCGCCATAGGCGCGTTCGGAAAAGAAGTAGGTCTTCCCTTTCTCCTCGCGCTGGTACTTTTTCTCTCCCTTGACCATCAAAACGTTGTCATGCACCGACAGGTCGATGTCATCCTGCGCGACGCCGGGCAGTTCGACATTGATTTCATAGGCGTCCGACGTCGCACTGGCGTCGGATTCGGGCGCGAAGTAATTCACGACCCGCCGCGCGATACTCTGGATTTCACTGGGAAGCCGGGGCCAGAATCCCGATGTCACATCTCCCGCAGTATGACCCTTTTCCACCATATCCGTTCCCTCCGAATGGGTATTCTTTCCTAGATGTAGGCAACCGAAAGAACCTTTCAATCTCCGGAGGGATCAGTTTTTTTCACCTGGAAATGGGCGGGCCGCCAACCCCGAGGGCACTCACAGATCAGGCGGAGACACAACGACGGTGTGGGTAACCTCCAGAGGCTTACCACCCACCATGAGTCCCCGGTGGTCGTTGGTATTCAATGTGACCCGGATCACGGCCTTGCCGCCGGGCAAAGAACCGATGTGGAACCAGGGGCCATAAAGGCGCGCGACCTTCTTGGCGTTGACGTATAGATGCCCATGGCCTTCCCCCGCCCGATGTGGCGTGCTGGCACGCTCCGGAGCGAAGCGGAAATTCTTCACCCTCAGGTGCAGATTCCAGCCACCCACCGGGTCCTTGGTGACGGTCATGGCGAGATCCGGCGCCTTGGGTCCCGGCGACACCATCACCGGCGCCCCATGCCCATGGGCCATGGAAGACCCGTGGTGCGCCGGTCCATGTTGGCCGTGACCATCGGCCCAGGCCGGGCCCGGACTGGAAAAAAGAAGTCCAAGGGCGGCGCCGAGGGAAACCAAGACGAGGAATTTCACATATCGTCTCATCTGCGTCTTTCTCTCCCACTCGACAGTCACTTGTGTCCGCCCATCGAATGGCCATGGGGCGCGCCGCCCCCCATGGCGCCAATGCCCATGACCTTGACCACGACCGTCATGGGGGCGGCCTTTTCAAAGCGGAGGGTCAGCGGGAAGGTGCCGCCCTTCCGGAGCGGTGCCTTCAGTCCCATCAGCATCACGTGATGGCCGCCCGGGCGAAAGGTCACCGAGGCGCCCGGCGTCAAATCGATCCCGGTCAGTTTCCGCATGCGCATGACGCCCTTGTCACGGATATGGGTATGCAGTTCAACCCGCCCGGCGGCCGGGGACGAGACCCCGATCAGCCGATCCCCCGCAAGGCCCCGGTTGGCCACGGTGAAATAGGCCGCCCCATTGGCC
>JAHEKA010000334.1 GCA_024638585.1 Rhodospirillales bacterium | reverse complement strand
CGGACCAATTTGTACTGATCGGGCGTCACGTGCTCGCCTTTCTGCCAGATGGGCGTGCGCACGGTGCCGTCCTCGTTCATGGTGTCGCCCGGCCAGTCGCGGCTCTTGTCATCCAGATAGAGCCTCCCGGGGAAGGTCATGACCGCCACCTTGAAGCCGAACTTGCGGGCGAACAGGCCGGCGATGGTCGCCATCGCCTTGGAATCGCCCGACCCGCCATGCAGAAGGAAGATGCCGACGCGCTTGCCGTCCGCGCCCCGGGTGATGCGGTCCTTGCCGCGCGGCGTATAGACCCGGAGCCCGATGTCCCAATCGAGGCCCAGGACATGGATGCGGAAGATGTCCTCGCGCTCGGTGACCGGAATGTCCTTCTTGCGCATCACCGCACGCGCCGTCTTCAGCACCTCGTCCCGGAGAATTACGCGGGGCGCCTTGAACCCCTTGGTCCGGGCCTTGGGCTTGCGCCGGGCCGGCGCCGCGGCCTTCGCCCTGGATTTGGATTTCTTTTTCGACGGACGGATGCGGAGTGCGGTGGCCATCTTTCGCTCCCTGTATTCCTTGGGTTGTAACCCTGTTGTGCACCTATATAGCAGACCCGGCCCCCTTGCCCAACGCGGCGGGCGCGGGTAGTTTGCAGGGCAATCCGGGGCGGATGCGATAACCCGTTGCGCCCGAATCAACAGCGCCCGGCAGGGCGCCGGTAGGAGACAGTCAATGGCAGGTACCAAGGTCAAGGTCGATTGGGAAGTGCGCGATTACCACATCAACTTTCTCAAGGACATGGCGGAAAAATACGGCATCAAGGACGAGGCCAAGGCCATGCGGGTATTGATCGACTTCGCGCTTCAGGACGGCGATTTGGACAAGATCTTCGACAAGAAGAACATGCGCTGCATCGCCTGCGGCGGCGCGTTTTAACGCCCCGGACCGGGACCGACCCATGGACGGGACCAATGAAGCCGTGGCGGCCTACCTTGCCGGGCTCGGGGAGGGAGAGGATCCCCTCCGCCTGAGCTGGGAGCAATGGCTGGAGATCGGCCCGCTCCGCGAAGACACACCTGTCGAGATCGTCGAGGTCACCGCGCGGTACGCGCGCAACGGCTATGACTGGGATATCCATGGCCGGCTTTATACGCCGGAGCACGCCGTGGCCGGCGCGCCCGCCTTCGTCTTTTTTCACGGCGGCGCCGATTCGGAAATGGTGTTCGACCTGACGCCCGACGGGCGCCCCGGACAGGCCCGGGTACTGGCGGCCCAGGGCTATTCTGTGCTGACCGTCACCTATCCAGGCCATTACGCGCCCGGCAATCATTGGGACGCGCCGATCGCGACCCGCCAGCCGCTCTACCTGCTGGACCGGGACCTCGACGAAGACGAGGTGCTCGACCGCAATCTCAAATGCACCTTCAACGTCATCCTCCAGGGTGCGGGCGCGCTGGTGGCGGACAACCTGGCCGGCCGCGACCTCATCGCCTGGGGTCATTCCACGGGCGGGCCGATGGCGGTGGCGCTGCAGCGCTTCGTACCCGACAACCGGGTGGTGGGCCTGGCCGGGTTCGGCTCCGGCGGGTCCGACGGCTGGCGCAAGGCCTGGCGGGAAGAGACCGGGGCGGAGAAGTTCGTCGAATTGCCGGTCGACCATGTTTCGCGCCGCTCTCCCGATACCTACCGCGCCTCGGGCTACGAGGACCCGGAAGACCTCTGTCCCTGGGGCGGCCCGGAAGAGCTGTTCGCCTGGGCCCAGGATGCTCACCGCTCGCAGATCAAGACCTCGCTCTGCGACAACCAGCACCGGGGAATCGTCGAGATCATGCCCGACTACGCGGCCCGGACCGGGCTGCCCGAAACCGAATACCTCGACCATCTGGCCGATCCCGATGCCGATTGGCTCAAGTCGATCTCCGTCCTCCTGCTGGTGGGGGACAACGACAAGGGGCACTGGGTCGCCGGCGAGGCCGAGGTGGATAAGCGTGAAATGTTCATGGCCGCGCGCTACCGGGCGCAGGGGGTCAAACGCTCCCGGGTGGTTTTAATCCCGCGCTACGGACATTTCGGCTTCATGGAACTTCATAACGAGAAGTTCGTCTATCTCTGGCTGTGGGCGCTGGAGCAGGGATACTTTTCCTGAGCCGTTCCCCTGTTTCGATCGCGGATGTCTGTTGGAGGTCGCCATGAGGACCAAAGCCCTTTGGTTTTTAGCGGCGGTGTTGAGCCTGGCCGGGGGGCTGCCTTCTGCCGCCGGGCCGTCCCAGGCCGGAGAGGAGCTTGCCCAGACCCGCGCCGATGACGACCGCCGGCGCGAGGAACGACGCGAGCAGCGCATCAAGGACCGGCTGCAAGAGCGGCGCGATGCGCGCGAGCGGGACTTGCGTGAACGTGACCGCCAATGGCGGGAAGAGCGCCAAAGGCGCCAGGACGGGGCGAGCGAAGACCTCAAGCGGCGCCGGGAGAAGGAAATCTTCGAACGCTTCCGGCGCATGGAGGAGGGCTATCCCACCGCCCGTGACCGCCGCCGCCTGCCGCGCGACCGCCGCCCGGTCGACCCTCATCCCGACACCGATGCGCTTTTGCAGTTGTTTCCGCCCGCATGGATTCCCGGCATCCTGGCCGGCCGGGTCGAGCGGGGCTGGAACGTCGATGCCGTGATCGCCGCGCTGGGCCGGCCTGAGCGGATCACAAGGGCGGGCCCCAAGACCGAGGTCTGGCACTACCCCGCGACCCGCGTCACCGTGGTGGGCGGTGTCGTCAGGGACACAACCCCAACGACGTCCAAGGCCGCGCCGGCACCCCGGCGTTGAGGGCAGCTCCCGCTTGCCGGGGTGGCGCCGATCGGCCAAGCTAGTCCCGGCGGCAGGAGCAAAGAAACAGAACCGGCCATTGGGCTTTGTCTGCCCGCGCCGGCAAAGACGAAAGGGACCGGGCCATGACCAGCGTATTCGAAACCGGCCTGTTGAAGGTGCTTGGCCGCTATATCGCGGTGCTGGCGGTGCTGGGAGTGCTGGCCCTGTTCTTAGGCATCGTCGCCCTGATCTATGCCCAGACCATGATCTCCGCCCCCGGAGGGACCGGCGCGCCGATCGCGCCACCCGGCGCGGAAGCGGTCGAGAAGCGTTTGGCCGAGGTTTCTTCAGGCCCGGCCAAGGATACGCCGGACACGGGCCCTGCGGTGAAGAAGGCCAAGCTGACCGCGCACCAGCAGAATCTTGTGGATTTCGCGACCCTGGTCGATCCCGACAAGGGCCGGACCTACTTCACCGCCTATGGCCTGGCGCGCCGCACCGCGAACCGGTGCGCGCGCGGCGCGCGCGTGGCCTTTTCCGCCGGCCTGAAGGAGGTTTACGCCAAACTGTCGGCTGAGGCGAAAACCGGCGGCTATCAGGCCGCGGTGGCGGCCTATTGCAGCCTGTGGCGCGATGCCGCCCGGGAACGGGATCGGGCGGCGGACCTCCAGGCTCGGGCCCGGCGCCAGGGCCGGCGGGTGCGGGAGGTCAGCATCGGTGTGGTGGTGGGCGCGCTTGGATTCCTGGTGACGCTGTCGCTGCCGCTGGCCTTGATCGCGATAGCCGGGAACACAAGGGCGCTGACCGACCTGGCCGAGGCCATCGCCCGATCCGACAAGACTCCCGGCCCCGGCCCCGGCCCCGCCGTGATTGTCCTGTTGGCGGCGGGTTTGATGGCCGGCCCCGCGCTGGCTCAGGGCCTGCCGGGGCTGGACGCCCCGCCCGGCGCCGCGCCACCGGTCATGACGGAGGATCAGATCCTGCGCGAAAAGGCCCGCAAGCTGAGGGAAGCGGCGCTCGAGGCACGGCGCAAGCATGTCGGCAAGGGCTACGTCTTCCAGCCAAGCTGGACCATGACCTACGGCTTCGGAAGCAAGCGGGGG
>JAHEKA010000333.1 GCA_024638585.1 Rhodospirillales bacterium | reverse complement strand
ACGCCGCCGACCTGATCGCGGATCTGGATCAGGCCCTGGCGGCGTCAGCTTAGGCGGCGGACTACAGGCTCTTCCAGTAGGCCAGCATCTTCGCCTGGGTCTTCGCATCCGGCATGCGGCCCACGCCGGCAGCCATGTTGTCGACCATGTATTCGGGCCGATCGGTGCCGGGGATGGCGGCGGTGACGGCGGGGTGGCTGAGCGAGAATTTCAGGAAGAACTGGGCCCAGCTCTTGCAGTCGAATTCCGCCGCCCAGGGCGGCAGGCTCTTGCCCTTGGCCTTGCGGAACAGGCGCCCCTTCCAGAACGGGCGGTTGATCAGCACCGCCATGCCCTTGTCCTTGGCAAGCGGCAACAGGCGGTCGGCCGAATCGGGCTGGCCCAGGGAATAGTTGATCTGGATGAAGTCGAGAGGTTCGCTCTCCATGATCTTGGCGAATCTCTCATAGCGCCGTTTGGACGACACGGTGATGCCGATGTACTTGACCTTGCCTTCCTCGCGCAGGCGCCGGATGGTCTTCAGGTGGATCTTGGTGTCCTTGATATTGTGGACCTGAAGCAGCTCGAACTTGTTGGTCTTGAGCCGATCCATGGACTGCTTCACCTGATCGACACCCTCCTGTTCGCCCCGGGTCGAGATCTTGGTGGCGATGAAGGTCTTGTCGCGGTTGCCGAGCTCCGCCAAGAGCTGCCCCACCACCGCCTCGGCCCGGCCATAGGTGGGCGAGGAATCAATGACCTGCCCGCCCCCCTTGACAAAGGTATCGAGGGTCGCCTTGAGGATCGCCATCTTCGGATCGTTGGGTTCCACGTCATAGATCCACGCCGTGCCGACGCCGATCACGGGAATCTTTTCTCCGCTCTTCGGAATGGCGCGTTGCGCCATACCCGCGGCCAGCGCCGCCGTCGAGAGGCCGGTGATCCCGCCCGCCGCCAATAGGCCGGCCGCGGCGGCACTTCCTTGCAGGAACTCCTTCCGGGTCAACCGGGGTCCGACCCCGGGCAATCGTGTCTTCATGTCTCACACTCCCATTGCGTCAAAGTGGATGGCGCGTTTGCGCTCAATTTATTGGGCGGGAACCGCCTCTGTCGAGTCCTGAGCGAGCCTCTCCTGGCGTCGTCCCAGCAGGAAGGTCAGGCCCATCCAAGCCGCCGCGATAGGCACGGCGGTTGCGGCTATGGCGGAGATATCCAAACCAAAGCCGCGCAGCCCGTGGTAGCCCCAGCCGCTCACCATATCGGCGCCGCGCAGGACGGCGGTGTCGAGGAAGCTCTTCGATTTATATTTCTGTTCCCGGGTGACGACCGTGAACAGGATCTCGCGGGCCGGATTGGAAATGGCGAATTCCGCTGCCCGTTTGACCGCCTGGAAGACGACGATCACCGCGATCACCGGGGAAAACGCCATCACCAGGAATCCCAGCATGGTGACGAAGGGAAGGAACGACAACGCCGCGCCCACCCCGAAGCGCAGGATCAACCGGCCCGTCAACAGGAACTGAACGCCGATGGTCAGCAGGCTGGCCGCCAGGTCGATCCCTGCGAAGATCTGGGTGCGTTCCGCCGAATCCTGGGTTGCCGCGGCAACGATAGAGGCCTGCTGGAAATAAAGGAATGTCGCCGTGGTCGACAGCAGCACGATGTGCAGGAAGATCATGGCAAGGTAGCGCGAGCGCACGATCTCCTTCAGCCCGTCCAGGAAACCGCCGCCGATTACGGCGTCGTTGCGGGGCCCAGGGGCGGCATCGCTGGTCGCTGCTTGACCTCCGCCGCCCTGGCCCTGAGGGCTCTTCAACAGGCCGCGCACGCACCACACGGCAAGCTCCAGGAAAATGGCGGAAATCAGCAACAAGTTGACCGGCCCCAAATGGCTCGCGAGCGTCGCCGTCAGGGTGGGCCCTAACAACGCCCCGGCGGAACCGCCCGCGGCAATGAACCCGAACAACCGCTTGCCCTGGGCACTGTTGAAGAGGTCGGCCATGAAGCCCCAGAACACGGTGACCACGAACAGGTTGTAAACGCTGACCCAAACGAAAAAGACACGGGCGACATGGATCTCGGCCCAGCCCAGCGTCAAGAAGGCGAAGAAGATGAGAATATTGAGGACGAAGAAACGATAGACCCAGGGAATGAACTGACGGCGGGAGAAGCGCGACACCACGGCGCCGAACACGGGTGCCGCCAGCAGCATCACCACGAAGGTTCCCGAGAACAGCCATTGCAGGTTCTCGACCCCCGAGCGCACCCCCATCTCGTCACGCAGGGGCCGCAGGATGTAGTAGCTGGTAAGCAGGCAAAAGAAATAGGCGAAGGCCCAAAGCAGAGCCTTCACTTCATCGTCACGAACGTTGACCGCGCGCTCCAGCAACCGCGTGAGCCGATCAGACTGGTCCAACTTGGCGCCTCCCCCCTGGTTGGGCGTCAATGTGGGTCTCCTGTTCTCATTCTTGATATTCACGGGCGCGGTGGAGAAATCCGTCGCCCTTTTCGCTGAGACCTAAATTTACTCCGCCGGACCCGGCACCGGTTCGGGTGTCGCGCCGATCTCGCCCTCGTGCGGCAGCTGGAGGATGGAAAGCACGGCCAGTGCCGCCGCCGCGCCAAGGACCGCGAACAACCAGAAGAAACCGCCCGTCGCCCCCTGGATCCAGGCCACCAACTGGACCGCCACCGGGGCCACCCCAAGAGAGAGCACGAACTTGGCCCCGAAGGCCGAACCGCGCCATTTCACCGGCGTATAGCGGGCAAGCAGGCTGTTTTCGGCGGGCAGGGAGCCGACGTTCAACACCACCATCACTATGGCAGCAATAACGAAGGGCACACCCGCCAGTGCCGCCGCGGCGAACAGGAACGGCACCTGGAACACATAGGTCCAGAGGTAAACCCATTTCAACGGATAGCGGTCGACCAGCCAACCGCCCACCAATTGCAGCGTCCCGCCGGTCAGATAGATCACCGTGAACAGGCCGCCCGCCGCCAGCACGCCGCCGTCCTCAAGACCCGGCAGGCGCAGGGTCAAGGCCTTGGGCATGGCGATCTGGGTGCTTTGATAGATCAACCCGCCCAGGAAGACGGTGGCGGACAGGGCGAAGAAGGCGCGCACCATATCGGCCCGGCTGGCTTCCTTTCCTGGCGCCACGTCCTGGCGCACGTCCCGGATCAGGCCGGTGACCATGCAGCCCAGCAGCACAAGGCCCGTCGCCATGCTAATCGCGCCGGGCACGATGAAGGCGGCGCGCCAGCTGATGCCATCCATCAGGACCGCGGCGACGATGCCGGCGGTGGCCACGCCCACCGAGCCCGAAACCCCGAACACGCCAAGCGCCATGCCCCGGCTGGTGGCGGAACGTACCAACCAGGCCATGCCCACGGGATGCAAGATGGCCGCGAACAGGCCAAGCGCCCCCAGCGCGAAGGCGAGCGCCAACGGGCCGTCGCTCAGGCCGCAGGCGATGGTGGCGGCACCGGATCCGGTGAAGAAGACCACCATCATTCCGGGCGTCGACCACTTGTCGCCCAACAGCCCGGCCAGGGGTGCGAACACCCCCACCAGGAAGGCACCCACGGTCCACAGGCTGATCAGGTCCGCATATTCGCGTTGCCAAGCCTTTTCCAAGCCCAGCACGACGGTCAGGAACAAAGCCACCAGCAGGTGCATGTAGGCATGGCCGAGATGGGCAAAGGCTTGGGACAGCCGGGCGGAAAGTTTCGTCATAGCAATGTGCTGCTCATTTTAGGATGCCGCGCGTCGGCGGCGAGCAACTATAGCCGAGCGATCGGCCCCGTCGGTCAAAATTGTGGGCAGGGCCCCGCACTCTGCCCGGTCGCAAGGCATCAAACGGCCGATGTTGCACTGCAACAATGGCCGTTGTTCGTATTAATTATCTCACAAA
>JAHEKA010000332.1 GCA_024638585.1 Rhodospirillales bacterium | reverse complement strand
ACTTGTCGCACCCTTCCTGGACCGAAACAAAACCCGTGCTCTCGCCCCGGGCACGGGGAGCGGGCAAATGGTCGAATTTCGCCTGGGCGGGGAATTCTGTTTCCAGCACCGGGCCCTGGCCAGCGGCCCGGGTCACCATGTCCCCAAGATCATGGTAATTCTGGGGACCGAAGACGACATCGACGAACGGCGCGCGGCGACGCATCTCCGCCCCCTCGGCCTGGGCGACGCAGCCGCCGACGGCAATCAGCATGGCACGGCCATCGGCCGCGGCCGCCTGCTTTTGCGCCTTGAGCCGGCCCAATTCCGAATAAACCTTCTCCGCCGCCTTTTCACGAATGTGGCAGGTATTGAGAATGACCAGGTCCGCGCCGTCGGCCTCCTCAGCCAGGGCGTAGCCCGCGGGCGCCAGAACATCCGCCATGCGAGCGGAATCGTAGACGTTCATCTGGCACCCGTAGGTCTTGATAAATAGCTTCTTCACCGAACTCTCACCGGCGGACCAAACCGCCGCCAACCTTCGCCTTGCGGGCCTTTCGCGCGTCTCGGCAAGATGCCGCCCTTGCGCGAAACCGCCTTAAGTATCACCCCGGACCGCAGAGTCAAGACAACCCCCCGCCCCCTCAGGCC
Source organism: Rhodospirillales bacterium (assembly GCA_024638585.1). Classification (GTDB taxonomy): domain Bacteria; phylum Pseudomonadota; class Alphaproteobacteria; order SMXQ01; family SMXQ01; genus SMXQ01. The sequence goes on along the minus strand of JAHEKA010000332.1, from coordinate 3,263 downwards.
GCCGTTACGGTGTGGTTGCGCCCGGCATTGAAATTGGCGACGCCCTGGCGGACCACCTCGAAGCAATGCTCCGCAAGCGCCTTGCGCGATCCATACTGCGCCATCGTGACCGGGTCGTGAAACCTGACCTCTGCGCGCACCGTGGTGAAGGTCAGAACCCGCCAGACATGGGACGGGAGCGCCATGTCGCCATACCAGGAGAGCAGCGGACGCCATTCCCTGCCGAGCGGCAGGCCGCCCAGCGCGGTGTAACTGAGGGAGAAGGGCTGCACCGTCAACGGGACATCGTCGACCTCGCGCTCGGCCACCGCGAACAATGCACTCTTGAATGGCAGGATATGGTTGCCGTCGTCCGACGTCCCTTCCGGAAACAGGATCAGGCGGTCGCCCGCGGCCAGACGAGCGCTGATCTCGTCGCGCTGATTGGCGGTGTGACGGGCGCGCCGCTCGATGAATACGGTACGCTGCATCCGGGCAAGCATGCCGAACAGCGGCCAGGTGGCCACCTCCGCCTTGGCGATGAACGACACGTCGATCAGGGCGCCCAGGACCATGATGTCGAGATAGCTGGTGTGGTTGCCGACGAACAGGGCCGGGGTCGTCTCCACCGGTCTGCCGTGAGCAACGATACGGAATCCGAATATCCGGGCGCACAATCGGTGAAAAATGCCCGGCAGCCGGCCGGCCAGTTCGTGTCGCAGACCGACGGCCACCGCCTGCACCGGTGCCAGAAAAAGGATGAGCAGGAAAAATGCGGCCAGGCGCCAAACGCCCCGGAGGATCGACCCCTTGGGTATCACCGGTCCTCCGTGTCGTGGCCCGTATCGTGATTGGTGCGTTCGAAATGCCGCAGATATTTCTGGGTCACAAGGTCGGTTTTGACGAGGACGCAGACATCGACGGTGTTGAACTGCTCATCGACCACCGCCCCATCGCCGATGAAGCCGCCCAACCGCAGATATCCCTTGATCAGCGGCGGCAGGTGCGTCAGCGTCCGCCGCCGATCGATAGCGTCAGCCGGAATCAGGTCCATGGAAACGTAGCGCTCCGGCAAGGCCCGGGGCCGATACTGTTCCGGCGCCATGTGGAAATGATACAGGTAGGACAGCGGTTCGGCATGAGCCGCGACATCGGTCCCGGGCAGGCTGGCGCAGCCGAACATGATCTGAATGTCGTAGTGATGGACATAAGCCGTGATGCCACGCCACATGATCTGCATGGTGGGCCGGTTGCGGTGGTCGCGCCCGACGCAGGAACGGCCCAGTTCCAGGATTTCTCCCTCCATGGCGATGATCTTGGAAATATCGTACTCATCGGCGGTGTAGAATCCGCCGTGCCGGTTTGCCGCGATTCGCCGGATCAGGCGATAGGTCCCGACCACCGCGTCGCGCGGGTCATCGCCGCGGGAATGATCGAACACCAGAAGATGGTCGCAATGGGGATCGAAACCGTCGAAATCCCGTTTTTCCCGCGCCATCTGCTCGGTCGGATGGGCGGTCATCTCTTGATAGAAGACGCGATAGCGCAGTTCCTGGGAAGCAACGATCTCTGCTTCGGAACGCGCCAAGCGAACCTCCAGGTTCCCTGCCCGGAGCCCGTCCATCAATGCCGGGGGCCGACTGATCGTGTCCGTGGCCAAAGTTCCTCTATCCGATATCTGGCGCGCCGCCTTGAGACACGCCTATTCGCTCTTCTTCGGCACGCAGAACAATTCCATCCTGTGCCCCACCAGATCAAGATTCATCTTATCCGCAAGCTTACGCTGCAGGGATTCGATTTCCGCATCATGAAATTCAAGGACTTCCCCGGTGCGGACATTGATGATGTGGTCGTGGTGACTGTCAGACCGTTGCTCGTACCTGGACCGCCCGTCTCCGAAATCATGCCGCGTAATGATGTTGGCTTCCTCGAACAGACGCACGGTGCGATAGACCGTCGCGATGCTGATCCCCGGATCGATCGCCGCGGCCCGGCGGTGGACCGCCTCGACGTCGGGATGATCTACGGCTTCCGACAGCACGCGGGCGATGACCCGGCGCTGTTCGGTCATCTTCATGCCCTTATCGATACAGGCCTGTTCCAAGGGTGACATGCCATTTCCACCCATTCGCTGGTTATCCGCGGTCATCGTTCAGCGTGGCTCCGCAGTAATCATACTCAACCGGGGGGACAACGGGAACAGTGGATGACTCTCCCCCGACAGAAAGGGCGCTTGGCAGAAAGACGTCCAGACGGAAAAAGATGCCGGCCGGCCCCCCAGGGGGGACCGGCCGGCACATGATTTTGCCCCTCGCCGCGTTTCCTTTGGCCCTGGAAGCCTCCGGACTTCCTGCCGAAAGGTTTGGCGGGCCGTCATGATCGGCCCGCCCGAGCCCTAGGAACGACGGCGCGGCTTGGTGCCGAGGCCGATCTTTTTCGCCAGGTTGGACCGTTGACGCGCATAGTTGGGCGCGACCATGGGATAGTCCGCCTGCAACCCCCAGCGTTCCCGATACTCTTCCGGCGTCATATTGTAGGCCGTTTTGAGGTGCCGCTTCAGCATCTTGAGCTTGCGCCCATCCTCCAAACAGATGATAAAGTCCGGCGTGACCGACCTTTTCACCGGAACCGCCGGCTGAGGACGGTCGGCCTGGGCGGTCGGCGCCTGTTCGATCGTCGACAGGGTGCCATAGACCTGGCGGATAAGATCGGGCAGGTCCTGCACAGCAACGGAATTGTTGGCCACATGGGACGAGACGATCTCCGTCGTCAATTCCAAAAGGTCGTTTGATTCTTGTGCGTCCGTCATTTGTGTTTATTCTCCTTGGGTAAATAGCGGCTAGAATATAGTTTTAGTGAAAACGTAGTTCAACTTTTTATTTTATAAATATGACGGCAAAGCACTACCTCGATATAACACAGGATACCTGTCCACTTACCTTCGTTAAAACGAAGCTATTGATCGAAGAAATGGCGATCGGGGACGTGGCCGAGGTGCGCCTGCGCGGCGCCGAACCGCTTGGCAATGTGCCGCGTTCGGTGCGCGAGCACGGTCATGAGGTGATCACCCTTGAACCGGCCGACCCAACACGGAACGGCCCCGAAGACATCCACGTCCTGATTCTCAAGAAAACTGCCAACTAATCTGCGAACGAAACAGCGTAGGTCAGGGCCGCCATGGGCTCGCCCCGGGGGCGGCGGTAATAGCGCGGCCGGCGGCCCACCCGAGTGAATCCGAACTGCTGATAGAGATGCTGGGCGACCGCATTGTCTTCGGCCACCTC
>JAHEKA010000331.1 GCA_024638585.1 Rhodospirillales bacterium | reverse complement strand
TTGGCTGGGAGCGGACATGAGGTTGACGTTGGAAACAGCGGCGCGTCGGTCATCGTCAACGGTGTAGATCGCGCCGACCACCTTCCCCAGGTGAGGCCCAGTCTCCCCTCTGACGGATGATTTTGGCTGGCGCAACTTGGGGTCAATCGGGGGCTTCCTCCTGCGCCTGTCGAAGGATGAGCCAGCACCCGGGCAAGGAATGACCTCACAAAAAGGCCTTGTTTAAAGAGTTCTTTAATTAAATGAACATTTAAACAAGGCTATTTTTCGCGCTCTGCCGCAGCCAGCATGGCGCGGACGCGCTCCGGCGTGAACGGGATTTCCCGGAGCCTGGTGCCGCAGGCATGGGCCACCGCATTGGCCAGCGCCGCACCCCCCGGTCCCTGGCTGCCCTCGCCGGAGCCGAGATAGGGTTCGCCCGGCCGGTTGATGAGGATGGCCTCGACCGGCGGGGCGTCTGGGAAGGTGAGGATCGGGTAGGTTTCCCAATCGACACTTTCGATCCGCTGGGGGCCGAAGCGCACGCGTTCTTTCAGCGTCCAGCTGATCGCCTGAAGCACCCCGCCTTCGAGCTGGCAGGCGAGCCCGTCGCGGCTGACCACCTGGCCGGCATCGCCCGCCACCACGGCGCGGACGACGCCGATGACGCCGGTCTCGGCGTTCACCTCCACCTCCATGGCGACGGCGGCGTAGGCCTTGCCGTTCTTGTAGCGGTTGAAGGCGATGCCCTTGCCGGTGCCCGTGCCGGCGGGGCCGGGGGGCCAGCCGATGGCTTCGGCGGCGGCCTCCAGCACGGCGCGGCCGCGTTCGTCCTTCAGGTGCCTCAGGCGGAATTCGAGGGCGTCGGCGCCCGCCGCCTCGGCCAATTCGTCCATGAAGGATTCGATTCCGAAGATGTTGGCAAAATTGCCAAGCCCCCGAAACGAGCTGGTGCGGAGCGGCGTGGCGCCGACGAAATGATTGACCACGCGCTGGGCGGGAAGGTCGTAGTACGACCAGGCGTTGCGATGGGCGCCCGATTCGTTGGAGAAATTGGGCCGCGCCTCGGGCCTTGCGCGCCTGGGCTCCCGATGCCAATCGGCCAGCAGGCTCGAATGCGTCTCCGTGGTCGGGCGCGGGCGGCCCTGATGGGTGGTGGACCAGAGATCCATGTTCCAGTCGATGATGTTGCCGCCGTCGTCGAGGCTGGCATTGGTCATCACCGCCATGGCCGGGCTGTAGGGCTCCCACATGTGCTCATCGGCCCGCGTCCATTGCAGGCGCACCGGCCGGCCGGGCACGGCCTGGGCCAGCAGGGCTGCATCCAGGCAGACGTCGTCGGCCCCGTTATGGCCGTAGCAGCCGGCACCTTGGGCGTGGATGATGGTAATGGCGTCTTCGTCCAATCCCAGCGAGCCCGAAAGCGCCCGGCGCAGCGGATAGGGGCCCTGGGTCGGCCCCCAGATGGTGAGCCGCCCGTCGTCCCACTGCGCCACCGCCGCCGACGGGGCGAGGGAGGCATGCATGTGGTAGGGCTTGGTGTAGACCGCTTCGACGGTCTTGGCGGCACCGGCGGGCAGGCTGATCTCGGGAGGGTCTTCGTCTTGGGGCGTGCCGTCGATCACCGGGTGGGCGGCGCTCTCGTTCTCGATCAGCCAGGCGCCCAGCGTCTCCTCATCGGGCAATTGGGCGCTTTCTTCCCAGGCGGCACTTTCGGCCAAGGCGTCGCGCGCCTTGACCGCCGCCCATTCGGTCTCCGCAATCAATCCTAAGAAGCTGCCGCTTTGCACCACCTCGATGACGCCGTCCAGCGCCCGGGCGGCTGCCGCATCGGCGGATTTCAGCACCGCACCGTAAGACGGCGGGCGCACCACCCGGGCGTGGAGCATGCCGTCCAGGCCCAGGTCGTGAACGAAGGCGGGGGCGCCGGTCACCTTGGCGACGGCGTCGAGCTCCGGGATCGCCTTGCCCACCAGGGTATGGAGGCTCGGGTCCTTGGGTTTCACGGCGCCGGTTGCCTCGCCCTCGATCGGCGTGCCGCCCTGAAGCTCCCAATAGGTCAGCTGCTGGTTGGTGGCGGGGCTGCGGATGGTGCCGTCCTCGACCAATAGGTCCCCGGCTTCGACGCCGAGGCGTAGGGCGGCCTTTTGGAGCAGCAGGGCCCGGGCCTCGGCGGCCACCTGGTGCAGGGCGCGCCCGGATTCCTCCATCGAGCCCGAGCCCGAGGTCACCCCCTCGTCGACCACGTCGCCGGTGATGCCGCTGGTGATGCGGATGCGGTCGAGCGAAACGTCCAGTTCCTCGGCGGCGATCATGGCGACCGCGGTGCGGATGCCCTGGCCGATTTCCACCTTGCCGGTCTTGACCGTCACCGTGCCGTCGCTCTCGATGGCGATCCAGCTATCGATGCGCGCGTCCTTCTTCAGGCTGCCCGGGAGATCTGCGCCGTCGCCGTTCATTTGGCCATCTCCTTGGCCGCGCGCTGCACCGCCCGGATCACCCGCGGATGACTGCCGCAGCGGCAGAGGTTGTCTTGCAGCGCGGTGCGGATGGCGGCCTCTTCGGGATCGGGATCACGGTCCAGAAGCCCCTTGGCGGTGACGATCAGGCCGGGGGTGCAATAGCCGCACTGAAAGGCGTGCTCGTCGATGAAGGCCTGTTGCAGCGGATGCAGGCGGTCGCTCTCGCCGATCCCTTCGATGGTGACGATGTCGCGCCCCTTGGCCTGGTCCAGGGTGGTCTGGCAGGAAAAGGCGCGCTCGCCGTCGATCAGCACCGAACAGGACCCGCATTGTTCGGTGCCGCAGCCGTATTTGGTGCCGCTCAATCCCAGCTGATCGCGCAGCGCGTAGAGCAGCGGCATCTCGCCGTCGCCGTCCACCTGCCGTTCGACCCCGTTGATGGTGAGGATGAAGATCTCGGCCATGGTCCTCCCTTTCCCGAGGGGGCGTGCGGCCCATTTCCTGGGTTTTGCCGCCCCCGTTAAGGATGTCTCTTTGTGGCGTGGCGGGCCGGGGCCTGTCAAGCGCGCGGGGCCGGGGTCTTGTATAATGGGATTTCAGCCGCTATCTCTTGAACACGCAAATCCAGGGAGATGACCCAAGATGAACGATATTGTGCCCGGCAGCGGTGACGACGTGCTCGCGACCGCGGCCAAATGGAAAGAAGAGGGCCGCGAGGTCGCGCTGGCGACCGTGGTGACCACCTGGGGCTCCTCGCCGCGCCCTGTGGGAAGCCAGTTGGCGGTCGATGGCGAGGGCAATTTTTCAGGCTCGGTTTCCGCCGGCTGCGTCGAGAGCGCGGTGGTCGAGGCGGCCTCCGAGGTGCTCGCCGAGGGCAAGGCGAAGCTGCTCGAATTCGGTATCGCCGACGATCAGGCCTGGGAAGTCGGCCTGTCTTGCGGCGGCAACATCAAGATCTATCTGGAGAAGGTGGAATGAAGGCGGCGCATCTGACGGCGCTGCTGGAGGCCCGGGCGACCAAGCGCGAATGCGCGTTCGTCACGGATATCGACAGCGGCAAGGAGGCGATCGTCGCCAGGGGCCGGACCGAGGGCGATCTGGAGATCGACGACGCGCTCATGGGTCAGGTGAATGCGGCCTTTTCCAAACGGGAAAGCCGCTTGGTGGAAGACGCCAACCGGCGCGTGTTCATCCAGGTGCTGGTGCCGCGCCTGCGCCTCGCCATCATCGGCGCAGGCCATATTTCCCAATACCTCACCACCATCGCCGGTGCCGCCGGATACGATTGCACGGTGATCGACCCGCGCACGCTCTATGCCAGTCCGGAACGCTTTCCCGGCGCCACCCTGAGCCACGAATGGCCCGATGAGGCGCTCGAGGAACTCGGCCTCGACAGCGGTTGCGCGGTGGTGGCGCTCAGCCACGATCCCAAGCTGGACGAGCCCGCCCTGGGCGCGGCGAT
>JAHEKA010000330.1 GCA_024638585.1 Rhodospirillales bacterium | reverse complement strand
GTTCTATCTGGAGTCCGCGGGCGGCGGCGGCTGCGGCGATCCGACGAAGCGCGCGCGCGAACGCGTCGACCGCGACATCGCGGAAGGCTACGTGACGCCCGAGGCCGCCAAACGCGATTACGGCGCCTGACACCTTGGGATTCCGCGGAGCTCGCGTTCTTCGCGCCAGCCGAGGGCAAGGGAGCAGCGTCCCTTGGCGGGCGCGTCAGGCACGGGGATATCCCAATGCGTTACAACCCGGCCAGCGAACAAGACGAAGGATCGCCGGCACGCATCGCCGCCGCAAAATGCCTTATTTAAGGAATCGTTTAATTAAGTGTCTCTTTAAACAAGACGTTTTTTGCCCGCATCCCGGGCCCGTCACCCTATTCCGCCGCGGTGTTCTTGCGCATGGCGTCCAGGTGGTCTAGCACCTCTTCCACATGCATCACGTCGGCGTATTTGTGGTGCAGATCGAACAGGTTGACCTTGTGTGAAAGGTCGGAGCGGTCGAAGGTGCATTCCTCCACCACCGTGGTGTGATAGCCGTTGGAATACCCGTCCACCACCGAGGCGCGGACGCAGCCCGACGTCGATTCGCCCAAGGCGATCAGGGATCGCACGCCGAGCTTGTTGAGGTGCGCCACCAGGGGCGTGCCGTAAAACGCCGAGGCGCGTTCCTTGTAGATCACCAGCTCGCCGTCGGCGGGCGCCAGCTCATCGATGATGTCGTAGGAATCTTCGGGGATGCCGGTGGTGTCGCGGTTGGTCGAGCGCACCGGTCCGGTATGCACCCGGCGCGTGGTGTAGATCACCGGCACGCCCGCGGCGCGCGCGGCTTCCAGGATGCGCTGGGTCGGTTCCACCGCCGCCCAGGCGTTCTCGCCGCAGGACCCGGGATGTTCGCGGTTGGCCTCGGCGACCGGCTTATCGCCGCCGCGATAGGCGCTCTTGTACAGATCGATCGCCAGCACCGCGGGCTTTTCGCCGACGAAGATCTCGCGTTCGTAGGACTTATAGATCTCCATGATCTCGTCATCGACCACGTCCTGCCAGCAATGGTCTTCGAATCCGCGCGCCATGATGCTCTCCCTATGTTCTGGTGTGCCACCAATTAGAGCCCGACGCGCGCGTCCAAGTCAACGCGCCGGGATTTCCTCTGGATGCGGGATAGAGGCTCGTGTAGGAAAAAGGCCGCGCAGGCGCGATGCGCTGACACGAATCCAGCGGGGCCGGACGGCGCCGCCAACCACCCGGGGAGAATCTCAATGGCACTGAATGTAGGCTTCGTCGGTTTAGGCGAGATGGGCGGACAGATGGCCCGCCACGTGGTGGAGAAAAGCGACGGCCGGTTCGACGTGTTCGGCTTCGATCTTGCCAAGGCGGCGTTGAACGCGGCCAGGAAGAACGGCATCCGCCCGACCCGCAGCTTGGGCGAACTGGCCAGGAAGTGCGATGTGATCATCGTCATGGTCGGCTACGACCATCAGGTCAAGCAGGTGGTGACGGACGTCACCAAGGTGGGCAAGAAGGGCGCCGTCATCGTCATCACCGCGACCAGCCATCCCGACATGGTCCGCGAATGCGCGGCCATCGCCAAGAAGCGGGGCCTCGGCGTGATCGACGCGCCGGTGTGCTACGGCCTCGACGGCGCGCGCGACGGCAAGCTGATGTCGACCTGCGGCGGCGCGAAGAAGGATTACAACAAGGCCCGCCCGGTGCTGGAATGCTATTCCCGCGCGGCCCCCCATCTCGGCGATCTCGGCGCCGGGGAGATCGGCAAGACGTGCAACAACATGCTGCACTGGGCCCATTCCATCGCCAATTACGAGGTCATCCTGCTGGCCAAGACCTACGGCATCGATGCGCAGAAAATGCGCGAGACCCTGATGCTGTGCCCCGGCCAAAACGGCACGCTCGAGCGCTGGGACGAAACCAAGTTCACCTGGCAGGAAAAGGACATGGACATTGCCCTCGACCTCGCCCAGAAGCGCAAGGTGCTGATGCCGATGTTCGGCCAGGTCGACCAGCTGATCAAGATGTTCCACGCCGACGACGTGGCCGAGCTGCTCTACGACAAGAAGAAGGCGCACTACCTCGGCAAGGAATACAAGCCCAAGCCGATCGCCGCGAAGGACTAGGCGGTTGCTGCCGGCGCCCCGGACGCCGGCAGCCCGATGACCCCATGGCCCAGTCGGACTGCGAGCATTTCGCCCACGGCGCGGATATCGGTGTCCGCGGTCGGGGACAAACGCTGGCCGAGGCCTTCGCCAATGCCGCTCTGGCCATGACGGCGGTGATCACCGATCCCGACCTGGTCCGTGCCGACACCCCGATCGACATCGCCTGCCGGGCGCCCGACGAAGAACTTCTCCTGGTCGATTGGCTCAACGCTCTGGTCTACGAGATGGCGACGCGGCGGATGCTGTTCTCGCGCTTTGAGATCGCCCTTGAGGGCAGCCGGCTCACCGCCAAGGCTTACGGGGAAGCGGTCGACCGCACCCGCCACCACCCGGCGGTCGAGGTCAAGGGCGCGACCATGACGGCACTCGCCGTGACCCGCGGCCCCGGCGGCGAGATCACCGCCCAATGCGTGGTCGACGTCTGATTGCCGGGTTTTCCTTGGCAAACCCTCCCGCCAAACCCATATGAAAGTTACGGTTATAGGTTCCGCCGTCGGCGGATGGGGGATGGGCCGTATCCAACAATCGAGGAGGCTTGAGCATGAACGCAGGCGCACCGCTTCATCACGACGACGTCATTTCCATCACCGGAGCCCTGCCCGACGATCGCGTGGCGGCGATCATCGCCACCGGCGCCAATTTCGAAGAGGTCACGGAGGCCTTTACCTGGCTCACCTCCGACGAACCTCTCGGCCCCGATCCGGAGCACCGGCTGGGCGGCACCGTCGCCCGGGTCTATGAGATCCTTTCCGAAGGCCGATTCGAAAACGAGGCGGACCGCCGACAGTAAGGCGGACCGGCAAAGCCTCCCATGGATCCGACCCGCCTGCGGCGCGAGGACGCCACCACCTGGGTGATCCCACCGACGGGCAAGATGCGCGTGCCCGCCATCCTCTATGGCGATGAGCAGCTCATCCGCGACATGGACGACAAGGTGGCGGAACAGATCACCAATGTCGCCACCCTGCCGGGCATCGTGCGCGCCGCCTACGCCATGCCCGACGCCCATTGGGGCTACGGCTTCCCGATCGGCGGCGTCGCCGGCTTCGATGCCGATGCCGGCGGCGTGGTGTCGGCGGGCGGCGTCGGTTTCGATATCTCCTGCGGCGTCCGCACGCTGGCGACCGGCGTTCGCGCCGAGGATATCGAAGGGATCAAGGACATCCTTGCCGATTCGCTGTGCCGGGATATTCCTGCGGGCGTCGGTTCCACCGGCGCCATCACCTTGGACGCCGCGCAAATGGACGCGATGCTGGCGGGCGGCGCCGGCTGGGCCGTGGAACAGGGCTATGGCGAGACCGCGGACCTCGCGCGCATCGAGGAGCATGGCACCATGGCGGGCGCCCGGCCCGACTGCGTTTCCCAAAAGGCCAAGGGGCGCCAGCGCAAGGAGATGGGAACGCTGGGTTCCGGCAATCATTACCTGGAGGTGCAAAAGGTCGAGCGCGTCTTCGATGACGACGCGGCCCGGGCCTTCAACATCGCCGAGGGCGACGCCGTCGTCTCCATCCATTGCGGATCGCGCGGCCTTGGCCACCAGATCGGCACCGAGTTTCTGCGCGAGATGGCGGTGGCCGCGCCCGATTTCGGCATCGAGCTGCCCGACCGTGAGCTGGCCTGCGCCCCGATCCGTTCGGAGCTTGGCACCCGCTACCTGGGCGCCATGCGGGCAGGGATCAATTGCGCGTTGGCCAACCGCCAGATCATCACCCACATCACCCGCGAAACCTTCGCCAGGCGCCTG
>JAHEKA010000329.1 GCA_024638585.1 Rhodospirillales bacterium | reverse complement strand
TCCACCACACCCATATCTTCGCCGACGAACATTACGAACAGGGCGTGCCGGACGATACCCTGCTTGACCGAGAGGAGGTCAAACGCCTGGCTGTCGAAGGGAAGCTATAGCGGAGGCGGATATGGCTGCGCGGACGGCGCCGCTCCGCCCGGGTCAGTGAGGAACGGCTTCCGACCCGTTGGGCGCCGGGGCGGCCGCGAAGGGCTCCACCACCAGGGTCGCGCCTTTGACATCGACCACCCGAACCGAGGATCCTGCGGGGATTTCAACTGCGCCCGGCGATAGCTCCACCGACCACACCGTATCGCCGATATGGACCTTGCCGTGCCCGTTCTTGGTATCGCCCACGAGGATATAGACCGAGCCGACATGGCTGTGGCCACGCTGATTGAGGCCCGGCCGATCACTCGGACCACTGGTGCGCCGGATCAGGACGCGGGCAGCCACGGTGGTGATCACCGCGACCACGGCGAAGATGATTCCTTGGATCTCGATCCCCATCGACGGGAAGAAGAACAGAAAGCCGCCCGTCACCAGGCCGGCGATGCCCAACCATAGAAAGGCAATCCCGGGAACGAAGATCTCAATGACAATGAAGACCGCGGCCAGCGCGAACCAATGCCAGAAAGCTAAATCATCAAAGAACATAGTTTGACCTCCAGTTCACCGGGTACGGGAGCACCGCGCCTGCGGGCATGGTTTACATGCCGGTCCGCGGGATGGCGCTGCCGGTATTCCCTGCCGCGCCGCCGCCAGGACCGCCGGCGGTTCCGCCACCGCCCGGCCCCTGGAAGGTATCCTTGGCGATCTCGGCAATGCCGGCGATGGAGCCGATGACGCTGGAAGCCTCCAGCGGCATCAGCACGAGTTTCTGATTATTCGACTTGGCGATGTCCTTCAACGCATCGACATAGCGCTGGGCGACGAAGTAATTGATTGCCTGAACATTACCGGTCGCGATGGCTTCCGAAACCATGTTGGTGGCCCGCGCCTCCGCTTCGGCTTCTCGCTCGCGCGCCTCGGCATCGCGGAAGGCCGCCTCGCGGCGCCCCTCTGCCTGCAGGATGGCGGACTGTTTCTCTCCTTCGGCCTTGAGGATCTCCGACTGCCGTTCGCCTTCGGCGGTCAAGATCTCGGCCCGCTTGTCACGCTCAGCCTTCATCTGCCGGGCCATGGATTCGACCAGTTCCGCAGGCGGTGAGATGTCCTTGATTTCGATCCGAGTCACCTTGACGCCCCAAGGCGTCGTCGCCTCATCCACCACGGTCAGGAGCTGGGCGTTGATCCGATCGCGCTGGGATAACAGCTCATCCAGGTCCATAGACCCCATCACGGTTCGGATGTTCGTGGTGGTTAGGTTGAGGATGGCATGTTTCAACTGACGAACTTCGTAGGCCGCACGGGGTGCGTCGACCACCTGGAAAAACACCACGCCGTCCACCGCCACCATGGCGTTGTCCTTGGTGATGACTTCCTGGTTCGGCACATCAAGGACCTGCTCCATCATGTTCAGCTTGGCGCCGACGCGGTCGATCATGGGAATGATGATGGCAAGTCCCGGTCTCAGGGTCTGCGTGTAGCGACCGAATCGCTCGATCGTGTACTCATAGCCCTGGGGGACGATCTTGACCCCGAGGAAGATGACCACAACCACCAACACAAGTAACGCCACTGCGAAGATGCTGAAAGGTGTGACAAACATCGCGCATTTTCTCCATTGTCTCCGGCCGGCGGTCTGCGAACGTCGAACTCCGTCGCGCCGCGCCATTCCGGGACTCATGAGAAGAACACCGCGGCCCGACGCAGGCGATCGGCCATGCCGATTTCCCGTCCAGCGGCCAGTTACTGGAAAAATAGGTTCGAAACTCTTTTTCTAAGGTTAACAAAAATTACCTTGCATATTGTCCTTTAACCTTTCGAACCGATTATAATGCCGCCAAGCCAGCGATCCTATTCCAAGGGGGGCCGTCTCGTGTCCAGTTCCATCGACGACCGCTACACCGACGAACCCGCGGACGAACCCGGCGGTGACCAACCGCAAGGCTGGGATATTCCTCTAAGCGAAAACTTGGACGGACCGAGCCCGATCCCGCGACCGGACCCCGGCAACAACCCGCGGATCGAATCCTACTCACGGCTTCTCGCCGCGGCAGGAGCCGCTTTTCTGGTCCTGTCTTTCGCCGCATTTCTTTTCCTGGCCGATGTCGAGACGATTTATTGGATGTTCTACTCCGGCTCCAGCGTGGTCCATAATTCGGGCACCATGAAGATCGCCGCGCTGGTGGGATTGGGCGCCGTCGCCGCGGTTCTCCTCCTCTATCCCCTCATGCGGGCCTTCGTCGTCTCCAAAGTGGAAGCGCGATCCCTGGATCCGGAACAGCGCGCCATCGTCGAGATGATTCCCAGCCCGATCTTCTTCCTCAATACCGAGGCCAATCTTGAAGACGTCAACAGCGCCTTCGCCAGGATGGTGGGCCGGTCGGCCGATAGCGTGATCGGCAGGAATATTTACGACTTCATCCCCAAGGACGTCCAGGACGACGCCTATCAATCCCTGGTCAAGGTTTCGGCCCACGATATCGAGGGCTTCCGCTGCCCGATCATGACCGACCAGGGCGTGCGGATGTTCTTCATCCATGCCGAACCCTATCGCGGCCACAACGCCGAAGCACCGCACATCATCGGCATCGCCCTTGATATCACCGACGACCTAGCTGCCTCAGAAGCGCTTGAAACCCGCTATCAATCGCTCCGCGCGGCGACGATGGAAACCCTCGAATCCGTTGCCCATGTCGTGGAAACGCGCGATCCCTATCTGAATGGACATCACGACCGGGTTGCCAAGCTGGCCGGGGAACTGGCTGAAGAGCTCGGCCTATCGGACGAAGAAAAGGAGGGGATCGAGGTGGCCGCCCGGGCCCACGACATCGGCACCATCCGGATCCCATTCGAGATTCAGGTCAAGCCGGAACCCCTGACGGAGGCCGAATGCGCGATCATCCAGGAACATGCCGCGTTCGGCGCGGAACTGCTGTCGCGGGTGAGTTTCCCCTGGCCGGTGGCCGAGATCGTCGAACAACATCACGAATTCTATGACGGCAGTGGTTACCCCAAGGGCCTGAAGGGGGACAACATCAATATCGGGGCCCGCATCATTGCCGTCGCCGACGCCTACGACGCACTGACCTCACAGCGGCCATATCGCACCGCCATCACCAAGGCAGAAGCCCTGAGACGGCTGATGAAGCTGGGCGGTCAGCACTACGACCCGGCCGTGGTCGCGGCCCTGTCGAAGCTGCTGCAGCACACCGCATCCAACCTGGAAGAAGAAACTCCAGCCCGGATCTGACGGCCTTCGCGCCCCACGATGTTTCCGGCCGTGGAGCCGGATGCGTCGGGACATTGCGCGGAGGGCTTAGCGTCCAAACAGGCCCTTGAGGCCCTCCACCGGAGAGGTGTCCTTTTTCTTGCCGTCGCTTCCGGTCGAGCCGCCGATGCTCGGGACCAGGCCCTTCACCGAATCAAGCGCCTTCTTCGGGTCCTTGGCGACATTCCCCAGCGCCGCACCGAGATCCGGGCTATAGCTCACATCGTGCCAGGGGCCCTTGATATTGACCGGGACCGAGATCCCCGCGGCCCCGCCGCCGCCCTGGCCCTTGGCACTGGCTACGACCTTGGGCTCAATGCGGTAATCGATCCGCCGCTTCGGCAGGTCGACCGTGCCGTTGCCTGTCAGGCGCAGCAGCGGCGACTTCATGGAGAGGTCCTTGTTGGTCAAGATCCCTTTGGAAATCACGAAGGTACCGCCCATTTCCGAGAAATCGGTCTTCTGAGTCTGGGAGGCGCTGGAATCGAGGAACGCGCTCTTGACGTTGCGGACCATGGCGCCGAGGTTGATTCCCTTGATGGCCCCGT
>JAHEKA010000015.1 GCA_024638585.1 Rhodospirillales bacterium | reverse complement strand
CCATTGCGACCCGCGCCTCAATGCGAGCCAGGCGCTGGAGCTGGCCTTCGTCATTTCCGACATGCTGAAGCAAGGACGGCACGACGACGGTGCCGAGCGAATTAGCGCCGTATCCTGATCGAGAACGTTCCCCGTGGTGCAACGGCGGCGGGAAGCGTTCCCACCGCCCCTAAAGTCATGCAATAATTCAGAAATTCGAGATGCCGCATTGAAATGACCACGAACATGAAGATTGGCATGGCCCAGATCGACCCCACCGTGGGCGATGTTGAGGGCAATCTGGAGAAGATTCGCGCCGCCTGTGTCAAGGCCGCGGCCGAAGGCTGCGACCTGGTCGTGGGGAGCGAGTTGGTGATCTCCGGCTATCCGCCGGAAGACCTGGTGATGAAGCCGATTTTCCTGGACGCCATCGAGGAGGCGGTTGGCCGTCTCGCGGAGGGTACGGCCGGGGGGCCTGCACTGTTGATCGGTGCGCCGTGGCGGATCGATGGCCAGGCCCGCAACGCTGCCCTGCTTCTTGAGGGGGGCGCGGTGGCGGCCCTCAGCGCCAAGCACCACCTTCCCAATTACGGCGTATTCGATGAGGTGCGCGTGTTCGCTCCCGGGCCGCTGCCCGAACCCCTGGAATTCCGGGGCAAGAAACTCGGCGTCATGGTCTGCGAGGACATGTGGCGCCAAGGACCGGCGGCGGCGCTCAAGGAGAACGGCGCGGATATCCTGATCGTCATCAATGGTTCACCGTTCGAGACCGACAAGCTTGATGAACGGTTGAGCTTCGCCCGCGAACGGGTTGAGGAGACCGGCCTGGGGTTGGTCTACGTCAATCAGGTCGGCGGTCAGGACGAGCTGGTGTTCGACGGCGCCAGCTTCGTGCTTGGTCCCGATGGCGGGATGCGCGCGCGGCTCGCCCCGTTCGCCGAAGATTTCCTGGCGCTTGATTTCTCCGACGCCGAAGGTGTTCTGGACTGCGCGCCGGGGCCGGTCGCGGAAGGGGGCGACGGGAACCCGGCGATCTATCAGGCCATGGTGCTGGGCCTGAGGGATTACGTGAACAAGAACTTCTTCCCGGGTGTGTTGATCGGCCTGTCCGGCGGCATCGATTCGGCCTTGTCCGCTGTCGTGGCAGTGGATGCCCTGGGGCCGGAACGGGTCCATTGCGTCATGATGCCCTCGCCCTATACCTCACGCGACAGCCTGGAGGATGCGGCGGCGCTGGCCGAGGCGCTCGGCATCCGTCTCGACAGCATCGGGATTGAGCCGGCCATGGCGGCCTTTGATGAGATGCTGAAGGATGCCTTCGTGGGACATGGCAAAGATACCACCGAGGAAAACATCCAGGCGCGGTCGCGCGGGATCACCCTGATGGCGCTGTCCAACAAATTTGGCCATATGGTGCTGTCGACCGGCAACAAGTCCGAAATGTCGGTGGGCTACGCTACCCTGTACGGCGACATGTGCGGCGGATACTCGGTCCTGAAGGACGTCTACAAGACGACCGTGTTTGCGCTCTCGCGCTGGCGCAATCAGGAAAGGCCCGCTGGCGCTCTGGGGCCGGCAGGCGCGGTCATGCCGGAGCGCATCATCACCAAGCCGCCGTCGGCGGAACTCAAGCCGGGCCAGACCGATCAGGACAGCCTGCCGCCCTATGACGTGCTGGATGACATCCTCCACCGTCTGATCGAAGGCGATATGGCGATTGCCGACATCGTGGCGGGTGGCCATGACCGGGACACGGTGATGCGCGTGTGGCGCATGGTGAACATCGCCGAATACAAGCGCCGGCAGGCGCCGCCGGGGGTCAAGATCACCCGTCGCTCTTTCGGGCGAGACCGGCGCTACCCGATCACGAATTCCTTCACCGGCGCGTTGGCCCGCGATCACGATGGGGGCCGAGACTAGCGGAGCAGAGCGCGCTAGCCATGGACCCGGAAGAAGTGATTTGTTAATCCTTAAGACTCAAACATTTAGACATCAGCACCGAGGAATAGACAGGACGTGTCGTTGAAGCTTTACAACACCGCCAGCCGGGCCAAGGAGGCGTTCGTCCCGCTCGACCCGGACCACGTGCGCATGTATGTCTGCGGGCCGACGGTCTATGACCGGGCGCATATCGGCAACGCGCGCCCGGTGGTTGTCTTCGACGTGCTCTATCGCCTTCTCAAGGCGACCTACAAGCGGGTCACTTATTGCCGAAACATCACCGATGTCGACGACAAGATCATCAATGCGGCGAAAGAGCGGAACATCCCCATCGACCGGCTGACCGAAGAGACGACCGCGGCCTACCACGAAGACATGGCGGCGCTTGGCGCGCTGATCCCTGATGTGGAACCGCGCGCGACCGGGCATATCCCCCAGATGATCGCCATGATCGAGTGCCTGATCGAACGCGGCAACGCCTATGTGGCGGACGGTCATGTGCTGTTCAATGTGCCGTCGATGGAAGAATACGGCCGGCTCGCCAACCGCGACCGGCGGGAAATGATCGCCGGAGCCCGGGTCGAGGTTGCCCCTTATAAGGAGGATCCCGCCGATTTCGTCCTGTGGAAGCCGTCGGAGGCGGATCAGCCGGGATGGGACAGCCCCTGGGGCCGCGGCCGCCCGGGCTGGCATATCGAATGTTCCGCCATGTCGGAGGCCCACCTTGGGGAGTCGTTCGATATCCACGGCGGTGGCTTGGATCTGATCTTCCCCCACCATGAGAACGAGATCGCCCAATCGACCTGTGCCCATGGCGGCAAGACTTTCGCGCGCTATTGGGTCCATAACGGATATCTCACGGTCAATGGTGAGAAGATGTCGAAGTCCTTGGGCAATTTCTTCACCGTCCGCGATCTGCTGGAGCAGGCGCCGGGCGAAGCGATCCGCTTCTACATGATGGGAACCCATTACCGTCAGCCGCTGGACTGGACCCTTGATGGCCTCGGCACTGCGCGGGCGGGTCTCGACCGGTTCTATGGTGCGTTGCGGGATGTCTCGGATATCGAAGCCGGTCCCGATGATGCCCTCCCTGAGACCGTCCGCGATGCGCTGGAGGATGACCTTAACACGCCGCTGGCGATTGCCGCGTTGCATGAAATTGCAACCTCGCTGAACAAGGCCGAGGACGCGGCGGAAAAGGCGCGATTGAAGGGAGCCCTTTTGGCCGGGGGCGGGGTACTGGGTGTGCTGTGCCATGATCCCGAAGCTTGGTTCAAGGGAGAAGTGGGAAGCTGTGTGCAGGGATTGTCGGAGGACGAGATTCAGGCCGAGATCGCCCGCCGCGCCCAAGCCCGCCAGGACAAGGACTTTGCCGAGGCCGACCGCATTCGCGATGCCCTGGCGGATCAGGGAGTTGTGTTGGAAGATAAGCCCGAGGGCACCATCTGGAGGCGCGCGGGATGACCGGCTCATCGGACAAACGCGTCTATCTCTACGATTCGACCCTGCGCGACGGCGCCCAGACCCAGGGCGTGGACTTCAACGTCTTGGACAAGGTTGCCATCGCCGAGGCACTGGACGAGTTGGGGATCGATTATGTCGAAGGGGGTTGGCCCGGCGCCAATCCCACCGACAATGCCTTTTTCGCCGAGGCGCCGACCCTTGCCAGGGCGAAGCTCGCGGCCTTCGGCATGACCCGCCGGGCAGGACGGAGTGCCGAAAACGACCCCGGCCTGGCGGCGTTGCTGGGGACCAAGGCGCGCGTCGTGACCATGGTGGGCAAGACCTGGGATTTTCAGGTGGATGTCGCGCTCGGCATCGAAAAGTCCGAGAACGTCGCCATGATCGCCGACAGCATTGCGCTCGCGACCACCAAGGTGGACGAGGTGATGTTCGATGCCGAGCATTTCTTCGACGGCTACAAGGCCAATCCCGATTACGCGCTGGAATGCGTCAAGGTGGCACATGCGGCGGGCGCGCGCTGGGTGGTGCTGTGCGATACCAATGGCGGCACCCTGCCCGACGAGGTGGAGCGCATCGTCGGCGCGGTGAGCGAACACATCCCGGGCTCCAGCCTGGGCATCCATTGCCATAACGATACGGAAAACGCGGTCGCCAATTCGCTGGCCGCCGTGCGGGTCGGAGCGCGTCAGATCCAGGGCACCCTCAACGGTCTGGGTGAGCGTTGCGGCAATGCCAATCTGGTCTCGCTTCTGCCCAGCCTGGTCCTCAAGATGGGCTATGAGACCGGCGTCGACCCAGACCACTTGACGCGGCTCACCCATGCCTCCCGCGTCCTCGATGAACGTCTCAACCGCGCGCCCAACCGCCATGCCGCCTATGTCGGGGAGGCGGCCTTCGCCCATAAGGGAGGGCTGCACGTCTCGGCCGTGGAAAAAGATCCACGCTGCTACGAACACGTGCCGCCGGAATCGGTCGGCAATGTGCGCCAGATCGTGGTCTCCGACCAAGCCGGTCGGTCGAATGTCATTGCCCGTCTGCGCGAGCTGGGCATCGAGGTGGCCCCCGATGATCCCGGGATCGGCAGGCTTGTGGAAGAGGTCAAGGGGCGGGAATACGAGGGGTATTCCTACGATGGAGCCGAGGCGAGTTTCGAGCTTCTTGCCCGGCGCACGCTGCACACCGTGCCCGATTACTTCAAGCTGACCTCCTTCCGGGTTTTGGACGAACGCCGTTGGAACGCGCGCGGTCAGCTCATCACCCTTTCGGAAGCCACCATCAGGATCGATGTCAAGGATGAGCACACCATGACCGTGGCCGAAGGCAACGGGCCCGTGAACGCGCTCGACAACGCCATCCGCAAATCGCTGCTTCCGTATTACGGCGAGCTCAAGGAGATGCGGCTGGTGGATTACAAGGTGCGAATCCTCACCCCGGGCGCAGGCACCGAAGCGGTGACCCGGGTGGTGATCGAAAGTGCCGACGACGAGGGCAATCGCTGGTCGACGGTGGGGGTTTCCACCAACGTCATCGACGCCTCCTACAACGCGCTATACGACGCCATCACCTACAAGCTCTTTACCGAGGGGGCCCGTGCCTGATTCCGTAACGCAGCAGCGCGATGGGGTGCGGGACACGGGCGACAGGACCGGGCCGGAGGTTGTTCTGGTCCATCCCCAGATCGGTGAGAACATCGGCACCACCGCCCGCGCCATGCTCAATTGCGGCCTTGGGAATCTGCGCCTGGTCCGGCCCCGGGAGGCCTGGCCTAACGAAAAGGCGGTGGCGTCGTCATCGGGCGCGACGGACGTGCTGGAGGGCGCGAAACTCTTCGATACGACCGCCGACGCGGTCGCGGATCTTTCCCGCGTCTATGCCACCACCGCGCGGCCGCGCGACATGGTGAAACCGGTTCTGAGCCCGCGCGCGGCGGCGCACGAGATCCGGGACTATCAGGAAACCGGCGGTTCCGTCGGGATCCTGTTCGGAGCCGAGCGATCCGGGTTGGACAACGACGACGTGGCCTTGGCAGACGCCATCATCGAGATTCCGATGAATCCCGATTTCTCATCCCTCAACCTGGCCCAGGCGGTGCTGATCTGCGCCTACGAATGGCGGCTTGCCGGGGCAGCGGAAGACGGGGGCGCACCCCGGCGGGGCCGGCCCCAGGCGGAGGCGGCCACCAAGGCCGAGCTGCTCGGCTTTTTCGAACACCTGGAAGCGGAACTGGATCGTGCCGGTTTCCTTTATCCGCCTGAAAAGCGGCCCCGGATGGTGCGCAATATCCGCAATCTCTTCGCCCGGGCCGACCTGACCGAGCAGGAGGTGAAGACGCTCCGGGGGATCGTCGCGTCCTTGGTTAAGGGGCGGGGGAATTGACAAGCGCGGCGCCGCCGCTATAGTGGCGCGCTTTCCGGAAAAGAGGGCCCCGAATTGAGGCGCCCCATCCGCCGCGGCGGGTTAACCGGGACAACAATAACACCGGATCAACTAGGGTAGAGAGAACATGGGTAAACGCAGTGCGTCCAAATACAAGATCGACCGCCGGCTTGGGGTGAACCTCTGGGGCCGGCCAAAGAGCCCCTATAACAAGCGCGAATACGGCCCTGGCGAGCACGGCCAGCGGCGCTTCAAGATTTCCGATTACGGGCTCCAGCTTCGCGCCAAGCAGAAACTGAAGGGCTATTACGGCAATATCGGCGAACGCCAGTTCCGCCGCTATTATACCGATGCGGTACGCCGCCGCGGGGATACGGGTGAGAACCTCATCGGCCTTTTGGAGAGCCGCCTGGATGCCGCCGTCTACCGCCTGAAGTTCGTGCCCACGGTGTTTGCGGCGCGGCAGATCGTCAGCCACGGCCATGTGCGGGTCAACGGCAAGCGCGTGACCATTCCGTCCTACCGCCTGAAGGAGGGGGACGAGATTCAGATCAAGGAAAAATCCCGCGAACTTCCGGTCGTGCTTGAGGCGATGGAATCGCCCGAACGCGACGTGCCGGATTATTTCAATGTCGATTACAACAAGATGACCGGCACGTTCCTGCGCATACCGCAAATTGCCGAGGTTCCCTATCCGGTACAGATGGAACCCAACCTGGTGATCGAATTCTATTCACGTTGAGCGAGAGCGCTCCTGGCTGCAGCCAAAAAAAAGGCCGGCCCCGGCGGGGTGCCGGCCTTCTTTTTGAGTGGGTTTCTATTTGCGGGAAAAAATTCTTGCACTTCTTATAAAAATTGTGTAAGTAACACTTACTTTACCGAAACTCTATAAACGGCTCTGGGCTCTCAAAGCCCGGGGCCTTTTTGCGTTTCTAACCAGGAGAATTTCAATGCGAATTCCTTCATTCATATCCCGAAAGAGCCCGTTCCGGCGCCTTGGACAAGCCGGCCTCGACAGCCTCATGCGAGACCCGCGCTACACAGACGGGAATCACGCGGAACATGATGCAATGGTCAACTTGGTTCGCCGTGGATTTCAGTTGGTCTTTGACGAGCCTGAAGAAAGTAACGAGTTTAATGAGCGATCGCCCAAGGGACGGTCACTGCTTGAACCGAAGCGGCGACATACGTTGCTGACAGGAACACCCCGAAATACCCCCTTTTCCGATGCGGTCAGGCGTTTGCACGCTAGACCATCTGCGATTGAGACGATGGACCGAAGTGAACGTGACGCCCTTGGATGGAAAAGCTTATTGAGCGCGTTGAATTCGGATCGCACTGTTTTTCCGAGTGGGTTCGCGGAGGAGCTTCGGTCAATCCAAAATGAAGGATCGCTTAGCCGGCTAGACACTGGAACTACGGTCAAACTTCGTCGGCGGTCCAATGCACTCACTGTCAAAGACTCGGAAACCGATAAGATGGAGCATACGTCGCCCGACAGACGCCAACCCCAAGAGAATATTGATGGATGCGAAACCTTGCGTCGTGATCTAGACGCTCGTAAGGCGAGTTTCGAGAACATCCTCGCCGAAACCAGAGAATTGAACAAAGAACATAAAATGTTGATCGATGAACGCCGGAATAGGATGCCAAGCACGAATGACGAGGATCGCCGTGCAGGCCGGAAACCGGAATTCGAGTTCACCGAACCTAGGGACACCGAGAAAGATACGCCAGACGCCCAACGCAGACGGGGCGGCCGCCCGCCGCGCGTCGGCATCGACCTGGTAGGAAGACGAGATGAAATGATTCGCCATCGGGATACGGCGCAAAAACGGGTTCAGCGAGGTACGGAAATCGATACACGGCTCAAAGAAATTGGAGCGCTTCTAAATAAGTTGGATATTCAAAGGGAAAAGGCGGGCCGAGAACTGACGGACGCAGAACTGCGGTATCAAAACTGCCGGATCGCTGAGCGATTGCGGGGACCTATGTCTAAGTAATGTTCAGCGGGGATGGATGGGGGGATATTTTCTGAGCCAGGAATCGACCTCCCTGATTTGCGCAAGTGTCAGGCGTTTTTCTACTTCCTGTCTCTTGGCGGTGACCGTGGGATCGCTTCTTTCGGCCCTGCGAAGGAGGTAATAAGCTTCCATGCGGGCCTTGCGTTGGACAGTCTTCGAGCGCCCCCTGGAGTTTTTCAGGTAGATCTGCGCCCCGTAAATCTGCGCGGGGGCATAGTCCCCTTCATTGGCGAGAAACTGGATCCAGGCGTAGCCGTCGTTCCGGTCGATCTCGTTGTCCCGGCCGATCTTCGTGACGGCAAACTCGAATAATGTCGGCATGTGTTTCAGGTTCATGAGTAGGTGCTTCAACGAGAGAGCCAAATAAGTGTACTGCTCGCTAAATCTTGTTTCGGCTGTGATCTTGGCAAGACGGTGTAGGCTGTTACGGACCTCAAAGACCTGATCCATCGTCATTGTGTTGAGGTTTTTCCGCCAGGCCCTGGCGCGGTCGAACACTTCCGAGAATCCCGGGTGCCAATCGAGGTTACGTAACTTTTCCTGGTGCAGGTTGAGGACCTTGGGTGTCGTATCCAGCATGTATTTCTGCAAATGGAGTTCAGCGGCCTTTGGATCCGTTCCCGTGAACGGGCCGAAGAGAAGCCAGGCGGACTTGACCTCCTTCCAAAGCTTATCGGCATCTTGACCGCGTCCTTCAAGGGCGCGTTCAAGGTCGAATTTCGCACCGGGCGGGGCAAGCTTCGTCGTCTCCGCTGCCCTGGTGCTTGCCGCAAATGCGGCCACCAGCAGCGCCATCAGGATCGCCGCGGCGTAAGTGCCGAACTTAAATTGCAAGGCACCCTCCTTGAACCAAGGCGAAACCTTATCACAAACCTGCAAACTCACGGTTTCGGCCTGGTCCCCAAGTGAGGGCGCCGTGCCCGGTGGTCAGATCGTCCAGGGCTGGCCTTCGCGGCCGGGGTCGTAGGCCCGCAGGTTGATCGCCGGGTTGCGGTTGACCAGGGGGCGCGCGTACATCGGGTGCCCCATCGACCGCACCTCGTGATCCAGCGTGTAGACAACCTCGCCATTGTCGGGATCGACGATGTCCTTGAACCGGTACTGGTGCTGATTGGATTCCTGGTAGATCAAGCCGCGTTCCAGCAGCTTGTTGTAGGGCCCGGAAAAGTCGTTGATGTAGAACTGGATGTGGTTGTCGTCATAGGGCACCCGCGGAGTCTCGACCTCCCGGAAATAAAGGAACTGTTTTTCCCCGGCCTGGACTTCCGCGCAAGGCGCGCCTTTGCGTTCGCTCATGGACGACGCGGCACCGAAGATCTCCCGGTAAAAGCGGTCTATGCCCGCCGCTGAACCGATCGGCACGTCGAATTCGATATAGGCCATACCGAGCGCCATCCGCCCGAAGCGCTCCGGGTCCGGGGCGTGGCAGTCGACACGATTGCCCCAAGGGCAGGTGGTTTCCACGGCGTCGTTGGTTTCCTTGAAATCGAACTGGGTATCCTTGAGCTCGTCCTTCACGCCGTCGAGCCGGGCGAGCAGGGCCTCACGGTCGGGAACGACCAAGCCTGTAATGCCCTGGACCACTTGCGCCTCCGGCCGGGTCGGCAGATGGAACTGGCTCCGCCCGACATTGGCCCACATGTTGTTTGTCCCAGTCATGAGGTAGGGATCGCGCGTCAGGCCGAGCCCGGTGATGTAATAGGCCGTGGCAATGCACTGGTCCATCACGGTCACGTTGACGTGGCCGAGATCGACGACATTGCCGAGGTCTTCACTGGTGCGGTCGAATGTTTGTTCCGTCATGACACCCCCCGATATGTTTTTTTGGTTCGGTTCTAGCGTTTCCCGTCACGGGATTATGGCCCCGTTGCGGGGCGCTGGCCATAGTTGAAAGCCTGCCGTCTCCTCGTGGAGACGGCATTGGGAGTACTGAGGGTTGCGCTGTCCGTCCCTGAAGTTAGGCCTGAGGGGCGGCGGTGGTCTGGATGCCTTTTTCCGCCAGGACCTCGCCGAGCTCGCCAGATTCATACATTTCGCGGATGATGTCGCAGCCGCCCAGGAACTCGCCCTTCACGTAAAGCTGGGGAATGGTGGGCCAGTTGGAAAAGGCCTTGATGCCTTCCCGGATATCTTCGTCGGCCAGCACATCCACGCCCTTGAATTTGACCCCCATGAGCGAGAGGACCTGAACCACGGTCGCGGAGAACCCGCATTGTGGGAAGACCGGGGTGCCCTTCATGAACAGCACCACGTCGGAGCTGGTGACTTCTTCGCTGATCCGCTGATTGACGTCTGTTTCGGTCATGATCTCTTCCTCGATGGCAATGTTCAGTCACTTGGCTCGGCGGGGGCGCTGGTGCGCAGGGCCAGGGCATGTAGCTCGCCGCCCATGCGGCCTTGGAGAGCGCCGTAGACCATCTGATGTTGAGCGACCCGGCTTTTGCCCGCGAAGGCGGGAGACACCACGAGGGCGGCGTAATGATCGCCGTCGCCCGCGAGGTCCTCGATCGTTACCTCGGCATCAGGCAACGCATCCTTGATCAGGCGTTCGATCTCGCCCGGATCCATCGGCATGACTGGGTACTCCTTTGGTCTCCGCCGTCAGGCGTCGCCCATGAAGATTGGGAGCCAGCCTTCATGGGTTTCGCGCAACATGGTCAAAGATATGGTGCCGAAACCATTGACTGTCAATGATTCCCCGCCCGTGGCGCCGATCACAGCGGCGGGCAGCTGGGCGTCTTCGGCGCGGGACAGGACACCCTCGGGATCGCTTGTCGTGACGAGGTAACGCCCTTGATCCTCGCCGAACAGCCAGGCGTGGGCCGGTGGTGCGTCCTCTGGGATCGCGAGAGTGCAGCCGATCCCTCCGGCGAGGGCCATTTCGGCCGCCGCAACCAGGAGCCCGCCGTCGGCGAGGTCATGACAGGCGCTGATGTTTGCCGCACCGATCTCCGCCCGGATGAAATCGCCGTTACGTCGCTCGGCCGCGAGGTCCACCGGCGGCGGCGCACCGTCGGCGCGGTCCAGGACCTCCTTGAAGTAGGACGAACATCCCAAATGGCCGGTCGTCGCACCGATCAGCACCAGGCTCTCGCCCTCGGTCCGGATCGCCAGTGACGCGGTTCTGGAGAGGTCGTCGACCAGACCGACGGCGCCGATGGCGGGCGTCGGCAGGATGCCTTTCCCGTTGGTTTCGTTGTAGAAGCTGACATTGCCGGAAACCACCGGGAAATCGAGGGCCAGGCAGGCGTCCCGCATGCCTTCGACCGCATCGGCGAACTGGCCCATGATCTCGGGCCGCTCCGGATTGCCGAAATTCATGTTGTCGGTGATGGCGAGCGGTCGGGCGCCGACGGCGGTCAGGTTGCGCCAGGCTTCGGCCACCGCTTGGGCGGCGCCGGTGGCGGCATCGGCGCCGCAGTAACGCGGCGTGCAATCTGTGGTGAGCGCGAGCCCCCGGTTCGATCCGTGGACGCGGACAATGGCGGCATCGCCGCCGGGACGTGCCACGGTGTCTGCCATGACCATGTGGTCGTATTGCTCCCAGATCCAGCGTTTCGAGCAAAGGTCCGCCGATCCGAGCAGTGTCTTCAGCGCACCCATGATGTTTTCCGGTGCCGGAACCTCCGTCGCAGCGATCACCGGCTGAGCTTGGGTCTTGGCCGTGGGCCGGTCGTAGATCGGGGCGGCTTCGGCAAGGGGATCGATGGGCAGATCGGCCACTGTTTCTCCGTTCTGCAGAAGCACCATGCGGCCCGTATCGGTGAGCTTGCCGATGATGGCGAAGTCCAGCTCCCATTTCTCGAAGATCGCTTTGGCGATGTCTTCCTTGCCGGGTTGCAGCACCATCAACATGCGTTCCTGGCTTTCCGACAGCATGATCTCGTAAGCGGTCATGGCTTCTTCCCGGACCGGCACATGGTCGAGGTCGATCTCGACGCCAACGCCGCCCTTGCCCGCCATCTCGAAGGACGAAGACGTGAGGCCCGCGGCGCCCATGTCCTGTATGCCGATGATGACGTCTTCGGCCATCAGTTCCAGGCAGGCCTCGATCAAGAGCTTCTCGGTGAAGGGATCGCCGACCTGGACGGTCGGACGCTTGGCCTCGGCCTCGTCGTCGAATTCGGCGGATGCCATGGTGGCGCCGTGAATGCCGTCGCGCCCGGTCTTGGAACCGACATAGACCACCGGATTGCCGACGCCGGTCGCCTTGGCATAGAAGATCCGGTCTTTGGGGGCGATGCCGACGGTCATGGCATTGACTAGGATGTTGCCGTCATAGCTTTGATCGAAATCGCAGCTTCCCCCCACGGTCGGGACGCCGACGCAATTGCCGTAGCCGCCGATTCCCGCCACCACGCCGGACACCAGATGCCGGGTCTTGGGATGGTCAGGTCTGCCGAAGCGAAGGGCGTTGAGGTTGGCCACGGGGCGGGCGCCCATGGTGAAGACGTCGCGCAGGATGCCACCGACCCCGGTGGCTGCACCCTGGTAGGGCTCGATGAAAGAGGGGTGGTTGTGGCTTTCCATTTTGAATATGGCGGCGAGCCCATCGCCGATATCGATCACGCCGGCGTTCTCCCCGGGACCGCAGATCACCCAGGGGGCCTCGGTGGGCAGGCGCCTGAGCCACTTGCGCGATGACTTGTAGGAGCAATGCTCGCTCCACATCACCGAAAAGATGCCGAGCTCGGTCAGGTTGGGTTCGCGGCCCAGGATCTCCAACACGCGCCCATATTCCTCAGCCGAGAGGCCATGGCTGGTAACGATCTCGGGCGGGTTGGGGACGGGAGCCGCCATCAGCCGAGGGCCTCCACGAGCCCGTCGAACATGGGCCGGCCGTCGGTACCGGAAAGCGCAGGGTCGGCGAGGCGTTCGGGATGCGGCATCATGCCGAGCACGTTCCCGGCGGTATTGGTGATGCCGGCAATGTTGGCGCGTGACCCGTTGGGATTGGCCGATGGGGTCACCGCGCCGTCGGGCTGGGCATAGCGGAAGGCGATCTGTCCTTCACCTTCCAGGCGCGCGAGGGTTTCATCGTCGGTGAAATAATTACCGTCCGCATGGGCAATGGGTATGCGGATCACTTGGCCTTCCGTGTATTTGCCCGTGAAGGGGGCCGCTTTCCGTTCCACCCGCAGATGAACGTCGCGGCAGATGAATCGCAGGGCCGCATTGCGCATCAGAACGCCGGGCAGCAGCGCGGTCTCGGCAAGAATCTGGAATCCGTTGCATATGCCCAGAACGGCAACGCCCGCATCGGCGCGGCGCCTTGTCTCCACCATCGCCGGAGAATTGGCAGCCATGGCGCCGGCGCGCAGGTAATCGCCGTAGGAAAATCCGCCGGGGACCACGATCAGGTCGACGGCCGGGAATTCGCTCTCCCGATGCCAGACCATCAGGGGGGGTGCGCCCATGCTTTGCGTCAAGGCAACCTCGACATCACGGTCGCAATTGGACCCCGGAAAGACGATGACGGCGGCTTTCATGGCCGCGACCCGGATGGTGTTCCGTGGGCCGAGTGCGCCCGAGATGAAAATCCAACCGTCAAGGAACTGCGCCTAGCCATCCAGTTCTATCGTGTAATCCTCGATGACGGTGTTGGCCAACAGCCGCTCGCACATATCCTGCACCTCGGCACGGGCCGATTCGCGATCGCTGCCGGCCAGCTCGACCTCGATATATTTCCCCTGCCGAACTCCGGAAACAGCAGAAAAACCCAACGATTTCAGAGAATTGGCGATTGCCTTCCCCTGGGGATCTAGGACACCTTGTTTCAGGGTGACGTGAACGCGCGCGATCATTTCGGCTATTGGATGGCCTTTGAGCCTTGATGGTCGGCGGGCCCGCTCTCAGGCAGGATGCCGAGACGGCGGGCGACTTCCTGGTACGCTTCCTCGACATTTCCGAGGTCGCGACGGAAGCGGTCCTTGTCCATCTTCTCGTTGGTGTTCATGTCCCAGAGCCGGCAGCTGTCGGGGCTGATTTCGTCGGCCAGCACGATGCGCATTTCCTCTCCGTTGTACCAACGGCCGAACTCCAGCTTGAAGTCCACCAGCCTGATTCCGATTCCCAGAAACAGGCCGCAGAGGAAATCATTGACCCTGAGCGAAAGGTTGACGATTTCATCCATCTCCTGATGGGTCGCCCAACCGAAGGCCGTGATGTGCTCCTCACTGACCATGGGATCGCCCAATTCGTCGTTTTTGTAACAGAATTCGACGATGGAGCGGGGAAGGGGCTTGCCCTCCTCGATGCCCAATCGCTTCGACAAGGTGCCGGCGGCGATGTTTCGCAGGATCACCTCGATGGGAATGATCTCCACCTCGCGCACGAGCTGTTCGCGCATGTTGAGCCGCTTGATGAAATGTGTCGGGATGCCGATATCCTGCAGCCGCATCATCAGCAATTCGGAAATCCGGTTGTTCAGCACGCCCTTGCCGGCGATCGTGCCTTTCTTCTGATTGTTGAAGGCCGTCGCGTCGTCCTTGAAATATTGGACGATCGTTCCGGGCTCGGGCCCTTGGAATAGAACCTTGGCCTTGCCCTCGTAGATCTGCTTGCGGCGGTTCATACTGCGCCTTATTCGCTGGGATGTGGCGTGGCTTTGCCCGCCCGTGAGTCAGGGATGATGTATAGCATAATCCCGGCCCAAGACAATGCGCCGAGGACAGGTCTGGCCTGCTTGTATCGCATTTTATGCGTTAACCAGGGCATAGGGCTCCGTGCCGGGCAGGCCTGGGCAAAACCGCCAGATAGCCTTATTTTCCGCCATATCCAGGGGCAGGGCGATCAATGATCCCGACACCGTGCCGTAACCGCCCCTGGGGGGCATCGCCATCGCCGAGCGTGGGTTGTCGGCGCCTTCGGGTGGGCCGGCGGACATCAGGGTCTCCCAGTCACCCCAGTCGTCCGCGGCGGGTTGCGGCGCCTTGGCCGAAGCGAAACGCGGCATATGGGCGGCGATGCGGTCGCTTGCGGTATCATTCAGGTCCCTTGCCGTCAGCATCGACAGGCCCGGTTCGATGGGGGTGACACTGATTTCACCCGCGCCGGTGCTTTTGAGCCAATAGGCATCTCGGTTGTCCGCTATGACGAGATTAAAGGCCCGATACGCGCGGGATTCCAAGTGGCGGAGCGAGGCCGCCGCCAGATCGGCATCGGGATGATCCAGCGCTTCCAGCACCAACTCCCCGCGGCTGCGCCTCTCCGGGTCGGGCCCCAGGGTGCCCTCTCGATTCATCACTGCCGCCAAGACGCCGGAATCGTTGAGCCCCAGCCAGGTGCCGCCGGCCAGCTGATCGATGCCCGCCACCACTTCCGGCCGGTCGGGCCAGTGGCGGTCCGGCGGCAGCCAGGGCCGGTCCACCTTTTCGTCTCGGTTGGCGCCCAGGATGAGCGGCCATGGGGAAGCGGGCCTTCTGAGGATCACGACGGTGCACATGAAAGTTTCGATACCATCGATCGGTCGGGGCGGCTATAAATTTGCACGTCACATGAGGGGGCCCATTGGCAACCGAGCAGGAGCAGTTTTTATGAACGGTTTCGATAATCGAGAGAAAGGCTTCGAGGCCAAATATTCGGTCGATCAGGAGCTCGAGTTTAAGATCATTGCCAGGCGTAATCGCCTTCTTGGCGCCTGGGCGGCGGAGCAGATGGGACTCAGCGGGGACGCGGTCGTGTCCTATTCCAAGGAGGTCATCGCCGCGGATTTCGAGAAGACGGGTGATTCCGATGTGGTGGAGAAGGTCTTGAAGGACTTCGCCGGCAAAGGCATCGATATAGACGAAGCGGCCTTGCGCAAAAAGATGAGTGAGTTTGGCGCCGTCGCGCGGGAACAATTCACGGCTTGATCCCGCACCCGGCGCTGTTTAGGGGCAGCGGCTAGGTGTCGCCGAACACCCTCTTGAAAATCGTCGCCACGTGCTTGGTGTGGTAGGTCATGTCGAAAAGCTCGTCGAGGTCGGCGGCAGCCAGATGTGCCGCGACGTCGCTGTCCGCCGCCAGCGCAGATTTGAAGTCTTCCCCTTTTTCCCACACCTTCATGGCGTTGCGCTGAACCGCCAGATAG
>JAHEKA010000328.1 GCA_024638585.1 Rhodospirillales bacterium | reverse complement strand
TGGCGAATATAATTGGGGCCGGCGCGGGAGACCCCGAGCAAGCCGATGGTGTCGCTGCCGATCTTGAACGGTTTGGGAACCGCCTTCAGGGTCAGCTCCTTGCCGCCCCGGTTGACGACGATGGTCAATTCACGGCCCGCCGCCATTCGCACGATGCCCTGAACATCCTCGAACCTTTCGATCGATTGCCCATCGACGGTGACGAACTTGTCGCCTGGCTTCATGCCGGCAGCTTGGGCGGCGCTATCGGCCTGGATCGTGCCGGCTTCGGGCGGCGTGAAGGGCTGACCATGAGTCGAGAACAGCACCGCGAATACGATAACCGCCAGGATGAAATTGGCGATCGGCCCGGCGGCGACGATGGCGGCGCGCTGCCCCACCCTCTTATGGTGGAAAGACACCGCCTCTTCCTCAGGGGTGAGTTTCGTCTCTTCCTCATCCTCGGCGCCGCTCATGGTCTCGCCGAACATCTTGACGTAACCGCCCAACGGCAGAAGACAGACCTTCCACCGGGTTCCGTTCTTCCCGGTCCAGCCGAACAATTCAGGACCGAAGCCGATGGAAAATGCCTCGACCCGCACGCCGTTGAGGCGGGCAATGGCGTAATGGCCCAGTTCATGAAAGAAAACGATGACAGTAAGAATAAACAGGAACGAGGCGCCGTTTGTCCAAACGAGGTTCAAAATGTCCATAGAATTCGAGGCCTTTCCATGCCTCCGCTTCAAACGCGGGATTACTGTTACGCGCGGCCGGCTTTGGCCACCAATACGTTCTTCGCGGCAACGCCGCACACCATCAGGCCCTCTTGGAGGCAAGAACCTCCGTGGCGATACGGCGGGCTTCGCTGTCAACCTCGGTCACATCCTCGATCGACGCGATTTGGCCCGCGGGGCCCTTTTCCAGGGCTTCCGTCACCACGCGCATGATATCGAGAAAACCGATCTCGCCTGCGAGAAATCCCTGGACCGCAATCTCGTTTGCGGCGTTCAGGACTGTAGGGGCCGCCTGCCCCGTTTTCAAGGCTTCTCTTGCCAGGCGGAGGGCCGGGAAACGTTCTAAATCCGGCGCTTCGAAGGTTAACGCACCCACTTCCGCCAGGTCGAGGCGGGCCGCCGGCGAGCCCTGTCGCCGGGGCCAGGCCAGCGCGTAGGCGATGGGCGTGCGCATGTCGGGAACGCCCAGTTGGGCGAGCACCGACCCGTCGCTATAGCCGACCAGCGAATGGACCACGGATTGGGGGTGGATCAGGACCTCGATGCGATCCTCGGGGATCGGGAACAGGTAGCTCGCCTCGATCACCTCCAACCCTTTGTTCATCATGGTCGCGGAATCGATGGAGATCTTGTCTCCCATGTCCCAATTGGGATGGGCCACCGCCTGCTTGGGTGTGACCTTGGCCATGGCGCCGATTTCCAGATTGAGAAACGGTCCGCCGGATGCCGTCAGGATGACCCGCTCCACAGCGTCGACATTGTCAAAATCGAACACCTGGAAAATCGCGCTGTGTTCCGAATCCACCGGCAACAGGGTCGCGCTGCTGCGTTCGATCTCCGCCATCATCAGCGGCCCCGCGCAGACCAGGCATTCCTTGTTGGCAAGCGCCACCGTGGCACCGCGGCGAACCGCGGCGAGGGTCGGGGCGAGCCCCGCCGCGCCGACGATCGCCGCCATCACCCAGTCAGCCGGCAGACCGGCGGCTTCCACAAGGGCATCGGGCCCCGCGCCGACGGCGATGTTGGTTCCGGCCAAGGCCTCCTTCAGCGCGCCATGAAGGCTGGGTTCGCCGATCACCGCCATGGCAGGCTGCAACTCCAGCGCCTGGGAGGCCAGCAACTCCACGTTGCGGTGCGCCGTCAGGGCCTCCACCGTGAAGGTGCCGGGCGCGCGGCGTAACAAATCGATGGTGTTGCAGCCGACCGATCCGGTCGATCCGAGGATGCTGACGCGCCGGGGCGCGGCCTCACCGGCTTGGAGAGTCACCGCCATAGGGACGCTCCATTGCCGAAGGAAAGCTGTACCGCCGCAAAGAAGGGAAGTGCCGTAAGCAGGCTGTCGAGCCTGTCGAGGACGCCACCATGGCCCGGTATAAGGGTCCCGGAATCCTTGACCTGGAAATGCCGCTTGAATTTCGATTCGATCAGGTCGCCAAGTTGCGCGACCAGGCTCACGCCCACGCCCAAAGCCAGGAACCCGGCACTGAGCGGGATCAATCCGGCGATGCCGGCACCGGCGGCAACCATAGCTGCCGCAGTCAATCC
This sequence comes from Rhodospirillales bacterium, assembly GCA_024638585.1. Taxonomy (GTDB): domain Bacteria; phylum Pseudomonadota; class Alphaproteobacteria; order SMXQ01; family SMXQ01; genus SMXQ01. The sequence goes on along the minus strand of JAHEKA010000328.1, from coordinate 1,660 downwards.
GCCGAACAGACCCGACCAGGTCTTGGCCGGGCTGATGGTGGGTGCCAGCCGGGGGCCGCCGATCAGCCGGCCCGCGAAAAATGCTCCGATATCCGTCGCCCACACGGTCGCCAACACCCAAAACAGCGCGCGGGCGCCATGTTCCGGATCGTCGGCGATCCAGGCCGCGGCGGCCACGGGGGCGATGATATAGGGCACCCCCAGGGCCAGCACAATGGCGTCACCCTTGAGCCGGGTTCCGGCCAGGGCGCCGACCGCAACCAGCCCGGCAACGGCGATGAAGAAGGCTGCGGCGTAACGGTCCAGGGTCGCGGCGACGGCAGCCAGGATCACCGCGCAGATGAAGACGATGGCCGCGGTTTGGGGACGCGTGGTCCAGGGGCCGGAACCGCCCTCGCGGGAGTAACAGATGTCCACCCACTCCTTCGCCATCAAGCCGGCCGCCGCCAGCAACAGCGCCGCGAACCACCCGCCGCCGGCCCACACGGCCGCCAAAGCCAAGGGAATAAGGACCGCCGCCGACAGGACGCGGCGCGCGAGCGGGGTGATGTCCCGGCTAGCCACGAGATGCGCCGTATCGCCTTTCCCGCCTGCCGAACTCGGTCACCGCGCCCACCAGGTCGTCCTTGGAGAAGTCTGGCCACAGGGTATCGAGGAAGACGAACTCGGAATATGCCGATTGCCACAAAAGGAAGTTGGAAATGCGCTGCTCGCCCGAGGTGCGGATGATCAGGTCCGGGTCGGGAATCCCCGCCGTGGACAGCCAGCCGGCGAATCGCTCTTCGGTGATGTCGTCGGGATCCAATTGCCCCTTGGCCACCTCTTCCGCGGCACGCCGCGCCGCCAGGGTGATGTCGGCGCGGCCGCCGTAATTGAGCGCCACGGTCAGGTTCAGCCCGTTGTTGTCGCGGGTGAGCGATTCCCCTTCGTCGATTAGGCCGATGATCTCCCGTGAAAAGGCGCTGCGGTCGCCGACCACGCGGAACCGCACGTTGTGCTTGTGGATGTCGGCGATCTCACTGCGCAGGTAGCGGACCAGGAGTCCCATCAAGTCGCTGATTTCCGTTTTCGGCCGCTTCCAATTCTCCGACGAGAATCCGAAAAGGGTCAGGTAGGCGATACCGACCTCCCTGGAAGCCTCCACCGTGCGCCGCACCGCGTTGGCGCCTTCCCGATGGCCCACGGTCCGCGGTTGGCCACGCGCTTCGGCCCAGCGGCCGTTGCCATCCATGATGATGGCGACATGCTTTGGCGGCGTGGGTGCCGTTTCGGCATCGCGTTCCATTGCTCAGATCTGCCGGACTTCGGCTTCCTTCTCGGTCAGGGAGTTGTCGATGCGCTTGATGAAACCGTCGGTCAGTTCCTGGATTTCCTCCCCCCAGACGTGGTGCTCGTCCTTGGAGAGGTCACCGTCCCTTTCCATCTTCTTGAGTTGGTCCATGCCGTCGCGCCGCACGTTGCGGACCGAAACCCGGGCCTGTTCCGCAAAACGGTGGGCGATCTTGACCATCTCCTCGCGGCGCTCAGCGCTCAACTCCGGAATGGGGACCCGCAGCACCTGACCCTCGGTCGCCGGGTTAAGGCCGAGATCGGATTCCCGGATCGCCCGCTCGACGGCCTGGACATTGCCCTTGTCCCAGACGTTGACCAACAGCAGGCG
>JAHEKA010000327.1 GCA_024638585.1 Rhodospirillales bacterium | reverse complement strand
ACCGGCTATGTGCTGGTGTCGGGAACACTGGCCCTGGCCGGGCCCGGACGGGAGCTCCTTGAAGACGAACAGGTGGGCCGGCTGTTCCTGGGCGGCTGAGCAACACGGTCTGGCCCGATGGGCCGTCGGGTGGTTACACTACGGCCGGTGGCCGTTCGAGGCACCGAGCCGAAAAGAGGGGAAAAACAGCATGACTGAACCGACTGTCGCGGCAACCGGGGCCGATCCGGCCCAGGGCAAGGACGCGAACCTCGTCTACATCCTTTACCTGGTGGGGCTGATCGTCGGCGTCACCAGCCTGGTAGGCCTGGTCATGGCCTATATCAACCGGGGCGAAGCGCCCGACTGGGTCAAGACCCATTTCCGTTTTCAGATCCGAACCTTCTGGATCGGCCTGTTGTATGGCGTGATTGGGGCGGTCTCCACCCTGATCCTGATCGGTTTCCTGATCCTGCTGTTCGTCGCAGTGTGGTGGATCGTGCGCTGCGTCAAGGGCATGAAGGCGATAGAGCGCGGCGAGCCGGTCGCCGATCCCGCCACCTGGATGTGGTGAGGCACGGGCAGGCGGCGACGCGCCGGCGCCCTCAGTACTGATCGCACATCCGGGGGCTTTCCAGCACCACCGGTTTGAACACCATCAGGTTGCGCAGCCAGCGCGGCGGCAGATTGGCGACGGCCGGCAGCGGCTGGGCCGGGCTATGGTGGTAGGTGACGCCATCCACCGTATAGGTGGCGCTGGCGCCGGGGCTGCGTTCCAGATAATCCAGCACATGGAATTCGACCAGCTTGTAGCCCCGCTTCTGCAGATGGGCGAGGGCAGGCTGATCGGTCTCCTTCAGGGTGGCAACGCGGGATTGATAGCTGAAGACGGGCAGATTGGGGACGATCAGGTGATTGGACCGCCCGCCTTCGGTAATCAGGTTGGAGAACATCGATATGGTCTGCCCGGTCTTGAAACCGAGATAAGGCGAGGCGCCGTTGAGCAAGAAGAGGACGGCCAGCACGTTGAGGACGGGGATCGGTGAAACCAGCCACCGCCCCGGCGGGTGCGCCGCGCCTCCCGCGGTTTCTTCCGCCCGGGGCTCGCGCCCATAGAGTGTCACGAACGCGATCGCCGCGGCAAGGAACAGGCCCCAGCTTGCAAACCAGGGCAGGATGATCAGCGCCATGACACCGCCCAAGCCGAACATCACGCGCCAATGAAGTTCCGCCAACCGCGGCGTGAGCCACCGCCCCAGGGTGCCGGCCTTGAACCGGTCCAGCGATACCCTGGGCAAGAACAGGGTGTGCAGCAGGATGGAGAGCAGCGAATAGGCGACGATCCGTCCCGGCGGCAGAAGCCCCAGGAAACCGTGGAAACTGACCCCGAGGACGATGCCGGCCCAACGGAAGCGCCGGGTCAGCAGCATGGCAATGGCGGTCGCCTCGACCATCAGGGTGCCGTAGATGGTCGCCGTGTGAATCACCCCCGATTCGGCGATGAATTCGGGAAACCCGTAGCGCCGCCAGATGGAGATGGCGCAACTCGAAAGCGGATTGAGAAAGTCGGTGTTAACCTTATGCAGGGTCCCATAGAAGTACATTATGATCAGCAGCCACCGGCCGAGCGGCGCGAAGGCGTCATGAAACCTCTCGAGATCGACACTGGCCCGGCGGGAGACCCAGGCGGTATGCACATAGGCAATCCCAAGCCCGGCCATCAGGAACATCGACATGATGGTGTGGTTGGACCCGGTGGGCAGCATCATCAGGGTCTGGAAGATGTGAAGGCCTACGGCAAAGGCGAATATGGCGAGGTTGCGCGGCCACATCAGAAGCGCGAACGCGGCGGGCAGGATCAAAAGGGTGAGCCCGGCCCGGCCGAATCCAAGGCCGAAGAACAGATAGATGTGATGGGCCACCATGTAGAGCGCCAGGATCACGGCGAAGATGGTGAAGGGGCCGCCGCCCGCCCGGGCGGTCGCGTGCGCGCTCATGGTTCCGCTCCCCTGGCCGCCAAGCCCGATGCGTTCTGCAAGCACCCTCGATCACTCCCCCGGTCCGGTCCGGTCTCCACAGACTACAGCTATGCGAATTTGGTTAACAACTTCTGCACCGCACCCAAGGGGCCCGGCGTGTGATGACCGATCCGAAGCTGCCTTTGGAAGTGATCTATGACGGGGAATGCCCTTTTTGCGCCTCCTATGTCGCGTATTGCCGCCTCAAGCAAGCCTTCCCCGACGTCGTCCTCACCAATGCCCGGGACATCCCCGACCGCGTTGCCGCCTTCCGGGCCGATGGCATGGATGTCGATCAGGGCATGATCGTGATCTACGGCGATGCGGTCTATTACGGCGATCGGGCCATGGGCCTGCTCGCCCGCATTTCCCGCTCCGGCGCGCTGCTGCAGGGAATTCTCCGTTTCCTGTTCCGCTGGCCGGCGCTTTCGGTGCCGGTCTATGTCATCCTGCGGACCGGGCGCAACCTGACCCTGGCGCTGCTCGGGCGTAAGAAGATCGGCTCGGCCGAAAGGGGGGAGAGGCTTAATTGAACGCCGATCAATTCGAAAGAACCGGCCGTTCCGCTTATAAAGGCTGGACCACCTGTGCCACCCGGTACGGCGATCTCGACCCCAACGGCCACGTCAACAACGGCGCGATCAATGCCTTTTTCGAAGAAGCCCGCGTCTCCTTCCGCCGCGACAACCTTGCCGAACAGTGCGGCGATGTGCTGAAGGGCTTCGTGGTGGCGCATTTCTCGGTCGATTACCTCGCCGCCCTCGGCTATCCGGGAGAGGTGGAGGTGGGCACGGTCGTCACCCGGATCGGCCGATCGTCCTTCGGCCTGGCCCAGGCGATCTTCCAGGGCACGGCCTGCATCGCCGCGGCCGAGGTGGTGGCCGTTCATACCGACCCGGCGACCGGCAAGGCCGTCGCCCTGCCGCCGCCGCTCCGCGACGCGCTAATGGACTATCTCGTTTCCGGTTAGCTACTTGTGGCTTGGCGGCAGCAGGTCGGTGATGAGGTATCCCACCTTGCCGAAGCGTCCGGCGAAGCGTTTCCAGTCGACCGCCTTGGGATCCTTGACGATCTTGCCGAAAGGCCGGCGGTCGATGCGGAAATCGGCGAACAGCTCTTCGGTACTCAGGCCGCCGTCCCGGTTCGCATCGAAATTGGCGAATACCTGGGCGGGCCCGGCGTAGCGCAGCGCCAGCAGGCCGACGACGGTCAGGTTGCGCTCGATCCCGTTGAGGGCCGAACCCTTGTCCCCCGCCGACTTGCCCGCCTGGGCGAGGGCGCGCTGCAATTCCCCGAATTCCACCCGGCCGTTGCCGTTGGCATCGAGATAGGCCGAGACCGCGCTGACGCAATCGGCCGAAGGCGCGCGCGCGCAGGTCGGCCGCAAGGACTTGATGAAGGCGCCGAAGGGATCGGCCGCATGGGCCCCGCCCGCGGCGCCCGGCAGGAGCAGCGCAACCGAGACAAGAACAGAAAAGCGCAAGCGAACCATCGGCCCATGATGCCCGAAAAACGCGCGGCGCGAAAGCCGGGTTGGGGATGCCTTGGGCGCCTTGGTCGGCTATGGTACGTCCCGAATTTCCCAACCGCACCGGTCATCACCTCATGGCGCCGCTGATTTCGATCACCGACCTTTGCAAGACCTACGGCGACGGGTTTGAGGCCCTGAAGGGCGCAAGTCTTGAGATCGGCCGGGGCGAGATCCTCGCCCTTCTGGGCCCCAACGGCGCCGGCAAGACGACGCTGATCAGCATCGTCTGCGGCATCGTGACGCCCAGCAGCGGCACGGTGACGATCGACGGCTTCGACATTCTGCGCGATTACCGCAAGACCCGGGCGATGATCGGCCTGGTGCCCCAGGAGCTGACCACCGACGTGTTCGAGACCGTCTGGGACACGGTCACCTTCAGCCGCGGCCTGTTCGGCAAGAAGCCCG
>JAHEKA010000326.1 GCA_024638585.1 Rhodospirillales bacterium | reverse complement strand
CTTGCCGCTATCAGTACCATGGCGCCCAGCATCACCGGCAAGGCCAGGAGCGAATACCAATGCACTCGATGACGGGTCGCGGTGAACCCGGCCCGGTCGAGCAGGTCGATGAAGCCCGGCAGATGCCAAAAGGACAGCGTTTCGGGTGGCGAGAAGCTGTCCTTGATCTTGGCCGCCGTCCAGTTGGTGGGCAAGTCGAATGTTGCCCGGCGCGCCGAGGGCTTTCCTGGGGTCGTGACCAATACGTTGCGCAACTTCCAGATGCCCTCGGTCAGTCTGGCCTCCGGCGCATCCAGACGGCGCGAGAACGTATTCTTTGAATCGTAGAGGAACACGGTTACGTCCCTCAGCGTCATGTCGTCGGAGGTCATGCGCCGGGCATGGATCACCGATTGGGTCCCACTCTGAGACTGGCGCAGCCACATGCCCGACCGTGACACCGCCAACTGCGAAGACTGTCCCTTGAAGTAATCGCTCTCCAGCAGCTCGTATCGGAGCAACATGGTGGACCCAACCGGGTTCACGACTGTGATGAATACAACACCGATCGCAATGGAGGCTATCACCGCCGGTGCCAGAAACTGCCACACTGATACACCCGAGGCCCGCGCGACGATCAGCTCGCTGCTGCGGCTGAGCCGCCAGAAAACGTACATCCCGCCGAACAGGACCGCAAAGGGGACGACTTTCTCCAAGGTGTGGGGGAACTTGAGGGCCGACATCTGCACCACGAGTTGGAAGCTCACCTCCGGCCGGTCGCTTGCCTTGCGCAAAAGTTCGATGATCTCGGCCAGGAAGATAATGCCGCCGAGTGCCCCGAGGACGAGCATGAACCCGCCGAAGAACCGTTTCGCGATATAGGCCGAAAGGGTCGGGGAGAGGCGGGTAATCAGGCTCATGTCGCGGCTCCGGTGGGTTCCGGATCTGCCCGATCCACTGCCGGAGACCGGCGGCGGGCGCGCAGCAACAGCCAGAGGCTGGCGGCAATGATCGAGATCGGCAGCAGGTAGAGGAACGGGGCTGCGGCCAGGGTCGTGCCCGCCAGGTGATACAGGCTGATGCTGAGAGCCTGGACAACCACCATCGCGCCGGTGGCCCAGGTGATCCTCAGGCCCTGTCCCCGGCGATTGAATTCACCGGGGAGGAGCGCGGTCAATGCCAGCAAGGCAAAGGCCAGCGCCAGGAGCGGGGAGGCCAGCCTGTGATGGGCCTCGGCCTGGAACTTGATCCTCTGCTTGTCGTTGGCATAGCCGGACTGGCCGGTTGGATCAGCTCTGAACAGTTCGCCGATGAAGCGTTCCCGCGGCTGGCGCGAACGTTGCTCCGCGCTGGTCCTGACGGTTCCCAGGTCCAAGGTGTAGCCGTCGAAGAACAGGATCGAAAGTTTGTCTTCCTTGGGTTTGACGGTCTGCCTGTTGCCCTTGACCATCACCACCCGGGGGCCCGATTCCGTGCGCACCAAGGCGCCGCGTTCGGCCATCATGGTCACCGGTTCGCGGCCTTGGCGCCGGTCATGCACCAGGATGCCCAGGAGTTCCCCCGCGGCGGTCCGTTCCCGCACGTAGATCGTCAGGTTCCCGCCGATCTCATTGAACGCTCCCTCGCGCAGGAGGATGTCGGAGTAGTTGTTGCGGATCTTGCTTTGGAGGTCTTTGAACTCGTGATAGGCGAGCGGCATGTAATAGGCGTTCAGCGCGTAGCACATCGCCATCACGATGGCGGCTCCGGCAATGGCGGGTCCGGCGATGGCGATCGGGCTCTTGCCGCAGCTGCGCCACACCACGAGCTCGCTGTCCTGGTTCATCTTCGAATAGGCGAACACCACGACGCCGAACAGAATGATGGGGAGAAACACCGACGTGAACATCGGCAGGACCAGGAAGGCCAGGTAGAACATGTTGTAGGCCGGCAGGCCCTTGTTGAGGACGAGGTCCACGAACCTGAGCGACTGCGACATCCAGACGATGCCGGAAACAATCAGGATGGCGAACAAGAGCGGCCACAAAATTTGCCGCGACATGTAGCGAAACATGCAATTCATCGGCGGCATTATAGCTATCGCGTGCGCCGCCGCCATATTTACCGCCGATACTATGGCACGTCGACTTGACGCTCCCGATCTCCTATAGCGGGTGCATTCGTGGTCCGGTGCACACAAGCGCGTCGCCACGGCCGTGTTGCCGACGTACCGGCGGCACCCGCTTTCCGTGTGAATGTGTCTGGTGTAACGTGCACCTCCGCAATGACAAAGACCACGCCTCCCTATTGATGTCTGCTCCCGGCGCTGTCGGCGGACCGGGGCGATTCGCCCGCGCGATGGGACCCTGGGTTCGGCCCTCGGCCGTGGTCGTCATCCTGGCGGTCTATTTCTCGGTCATTGCCGTGGGCCTGTCCGTGTTGACGCCGTCAGGCCATTTCGACGACACCATCATCCTGGGGGACGCACAGTCCTTCCAGTGGGGATACGAAGCCAAGAGCCCGCCCTTGTTCGCCTGGCTCGCCCGCGCCCTGATGCTGGTGACCGGACCGCGACTCGAGGCCGTTTTCGCTCTGCGCATGGCCTGTCTGTTCGCCGCCTTCGTGGGCTTGTTCCTGGTGGCCCGCAGGCTGCAGCCCGATCCCCTTCTCGCCGCCGGGGGCGGGCTCGCGATGCTGGCGACGCTGCACCTTCACTGGTACTTCCTCGACAAATACACCAACACCACTCTGGCCCTCGCCATGATGCCTTATGCGGTGCTGGCCTTCCTCAGGCTGCGGACGCGCGCGGGCCTGACGCCAGTCCTTCTGTTCGGCTTGGCCGCCGGGATCGGTCTCTTGACCCGGTATCATTTTGCGATCCTGCTCGTCGCCCTGGCGGGTGCCGCGGTGATCAACGAGAAGTGGCGACCGGTCATTCTGGACCGGCGCATGCTCCTGGCTCCCGCCGTCGCCGGGCTGATCGTGGCGCCGCACCTCTATTGGTATCTCGCCGAGTGGCCGGCGCTTGCCGGCGAACTGAGGTTCGCCACCGGCTATCGCGGGTTGGGGGATGGCGTTTCGATGGGGTTGCAGGGTTTCGCCAATCTCATCGAGGAAACCGTCAGCGTCGTGATCTTTCCCTTGGGCGTTCTGCTGTTGGGATTCTTCCTCCCGGCCTTCAGGCCCGTGCCGGTGGCGGATCCGGACCGCCAGGGGGATCTCCGCTTGATGCGCGACACGGTCCTGATTGCGCTGGGCATCATGATGGTGTTCGCATTGGCCGGCGCGACACGGATTCGCAGCCGCCACCTTTTCTTCCTTGCCTTGGCCCCCCTTTGGATGATCGGGAGGCTGCCGCCCGGCGGCCTGCGCCCCTGGGCTGCCCCGGGGTTTGTCCTCGCCATCTACCTCTTGCTGGTTTCCGCGATCTCGGGTTTCGTGATCAAGGGCTGGGCCTACGCGGAACGCTGCACGCGCTGCGAAAAGGTCTTGCCGTTCGGGGATTACGCGAAAGCGATTCGCCAGGCGGGTTTCGGCGGCGGCACGATCGTGCTGTCGCGGGAGATGTCGCGGGGCACGATTTTCAGGACCTATTTCCCAGACTCCCGGGTGGTGCCCGACTTCCAGTACAAGAGCAGGCGTGTGCCGCTTCGCCGGCGCGCGGCCGGCGACTGCCTGTTCGTCTGGCGCCTAACCGAGCGCGATGGGATACACACCCGGTTCAAGCCGGGCGACCTGTTGCCGGGTGTCGGTTTGTCGCTCCCCGGTCATGCGATCTTCGGTGCGGCTCCCGGTCGGATCGCCCTCTCCCAGCGCCAGGCGGTGACGCTCGGTTTCGTCCTCGTCAAGGGGGGGCTCGGGACTTGTCGATGAGCGCCGCGGCGGCACTTTGCTAAGCGCCATGATCGCATTCTAGGATTCGATTTTTCCGGCCCGCGCCGGTACACTTGCCGCCCTGCCGAGAAATAGTCATCCTTT
>JAHEKA010000014.1 GCA_024638585.1 Rhodospirillales bacterium | reverse complement strand
GTCCTTGCCTTGCACCACGTCGATGAGCTGCGGCGCTTCCTTCATGGATTTGCCGCCGATGATCGCGAGAAACTTGCCGTATCCGTTCTTGACGAACAGTTCCGCCGAAGAGAGCGATCCTACCGCGGCGTGAATCTCGCCTCGGCGCATTGCGAGTTCCGACTGAGTCCCGCGATAACCCAGGATCATCTTATATTTCCAGCCAAGCACCTTACCCAGCATCTGGGTATCGTTATAGCCCGATGTGCCGACGCCGGATGAAGAGAACCGCCAGGTCTTCGGGCCCTTCAACTCATCGAGCGTCTTTGGCCCGCCGTTGGTGGCGGCCATGATGACCCGCGGGTCGGAGGCCGCCTTGCCGATCCAGGACATCTTGGAGAGATCGAACTTGATGCCCGGCTGGCCGATCACCTGGGAATAGATCAGGCCGGTGTTGAAAATGCCGATCGTCTGGCCGTTGGCCTTGGAGTTATAGATAAGGTTGGCACCGATCTTGTGCCCGCCGCCCGGTTTGTTGACCACGACGAAAGTGGAACCGGGCAGGTTCTTTTCCATGAATTTGGCGATCAGGCGGCCGTAGAAATCGTAACCGCCGCCTGGCGAGGTGGCGACGATATAGGTCACCGTCTTTCCCTTAAAGAAATCCGCGCCGTCGGCGGCCCCGGCAGGTTGTGTGTCGAATGCGAACAGGGCGGCGGCGCATCCTCCGGCGCCCAGGACCAAGCCAAGCATTCCGGTCAGGTTTGTCTTCATCTCAACTCCCTTTCATGAAGGCCCCATGTATACGATTGCGGGGGCATGGTCTCGAGCAAGGGTTTTCTCTCGCTTTGGCAAACCAATGGGTAACGCCCAAGGGCGTGATAAGTCATGGACCCCCATTCGCAGACAGCCACTGCGACCAATAATACCCTGCCTCGGAAAATTGAGCAAAATATGGCAGGCCCTGGAGGGCAATGAAAGGTCCGGGATTCTTTAGAGGGCATATGAAAAGGGCGGGCCGATACGGCCCGCCCCCCAAAAAGAAACGCGCAAATCTACTTGCACGAAACCTTCTTGAATTCCATGCCCTTTTTCTTGCTGCTGGTCTCGCCTTCGCAAGACATGCCAGCCTTCAGCTTGGCGCGGTCTTCGTCGCACTTGCCGCCGATGCAGACATTGGTGCGGGAACCGGAGATCGAATATTCCTTGCCGTTGATCATGACGCGACGGCCTTCGCGCTTCACGGATTCGATCTTGCCGCTAACCTTGTGCGGATCCATCGCTAGCGACGGGGTGGTCGGAGCAGCGGTGAAACCCATGGCGAGTCCGATCGCCAATGCAGACGTGAATGCAACAGTGGAAATTTTCATTCTTAAAGTCCTCCTGAGACTTCCTTATCAAGGTTCAGTGCGGCCTACGGGCCGACATGCGCATGATGCCGGCCGGTCTCTTTGTTGCTGGTGGCTCAAACAGGCCCCTGGCGTCATCTCCGGCATCACTGGGCGCATTTTGAAGGGTCTTGGAGACAATGGCAACCCTGATATTTCAATCAGTTAGATAGGTGTCCATGATGTATCTCGTGATGTGTCCTTCCCAGATCACCTGGGAGAGAAGGATCACCAGGACAAAGTACATCGATGCCCAGACGCCACCCGTGATGATCAGGCTCAGTTTCCATGATTCCTTGGCATAGAAGCGCAGGAACAGCAGCAGGAAAATCGGCGTGCCGATCCAGAATCCGAAGAATAGGACGATTGCCAGCAGGAAGAAGAAATAGCCGAACAGGATCAGTTCTTGCCGGTTCCGGTTCTTGGCGACCAGGGAATTGTCTTCGACCAGGGTTTCCACCTTTTCCTTGGCATAGTCGAGCTCCAATCCCCCGGTATGCTCGGACAGTTCCGCCATGTATTTCTCGAAATCCGTCCGCGGGTCGATGTCTCCCTTCGCCGTCAGGAAATCTTTGATGTCTAGGACGATCTGCAAGGCCGACAGGGCCATGCCGGGGAAGCCGATCACGAAAGGCAGGAAATTGGCCGGCCAGGCATAGCCCCAAGCGACATAGACCATGACCGCGAAGATCGAGAACATGAGCATGGAGAACAGGGTTCGCCCATGGGTGAGCGCCTGCAGGATTGTGGGCTCCGCGCCGTCCCTTTCGTCAGATGGCGACATGGGGTTCGCTCCGTTTGCGTTTGTCGATAAAGCCGCGGTAGACAGCGTAGCCGATGGTGATAAGGATCATGCTCATCAGGATCAGAGAGAGCGGCCGCACGAAGAAGTCCCAGCGCCACAGCGCCCAGGCCTTATGCAGGGATTCTTCGGCGATCTTGCCCAACACGATGCCGATGGCGAAGGGCGGGCGCGGCCAGTCGTATTTCAACAGCCCGTAACCCACCACGCTGAGAATGCCCAGCAGTATGAGGTTTTCCCACTGACCCTTGGCCAGAAGGGTGCCCAGGACGGTGACGATCAACACCACCGGGATCAGAATGCCGCCCCTGAGGAAGGTCAGCAGCGCCACCCAGCGGGTGATGAACAGCAAGATCACCACGGCGGCGATGTTGGAGATCACCAGCGCCCAGATCAGGATCCATACCAGGTCGAGTTCCTGCACCAGCATCATTGGCCCGGGTTGGATGCCGAGGATCAGCCAGGCTCCCAGCAAGATCGCCATGCCCGACGAACCGGGCACGCCGAAAAACAGGGTGGGGAGCAGAGACCCGCCTTCCTTGGAATTGGTGGCGGATTCCGGTGCCACCACGCCGCGCACGTCGCCCTTACCGAAAGTCTCTGAATTCTTCGAACTCTGCACCGCGTGGCCGTAGCAGATCCACGCCGCGGCAGACCCTCCGAGACCCGGAAGGATGCCGATGAAGGCGCCAATGGCGGAACACCTGAGCACCAGCCACCAATGGCGGAAGGTGATCGCGCAGCCCTTGAGCTGCGCGCGCACGCCGGTTTGCGCCATTTCCTTGGAAACCGCAGAGATCGAGCCGCCCTTGACGCCGAGATGGATCATCTCAGGGACCGCGAACAGGGCGAGGACCGCGGTGATCAGGTCCATGCCGTCCCACAGGAACAGGAATTCGTCCGAATAGCGCGCGATTCCCGTTTGCGGATCCATGCCCACGAAAGCCAGCATCATCCCGTAGAAGCCGACCACCAGCCCTTTGAAGATGGCCGAGCCCGAGACGAAGGCGACGAACGTGATACCGAGCAGAGCCAAGAAGAAGAACTCCGCCGGACTGAATTTGAGGACGATGGGTTCGATCACGGGAATGAGGACTGCCAGCACAACCGCGCCGATGATGCCGCCAATGCCCGAAGCCATCAGGCTGGCACCCAGAGCGACCCCCGCCTCGCCCTTTTTCGCCATGGGATAGCCGTCGACGATGGTGGCCGCGTCGTCACCGGTGCCGGGCACCCCGAAGAGGATCGAGGAAATCTGTCCTGCCGTCCCGGTAACCGCATGCATGGACAGAAGGAACACCGCACCGGCGATCACCGGTTGTCCGAACACGAAGGGTATGGTCACGGCGATGGCCAGCCGCCCGCCGAGACCAGGGACCGCTCCGAAGAAAATGCCGATGCAGGTGCCGAGCATCAGCATCCACATCGCGTAGCCTGATGTCAGCAGCTGAACAAGCGTGTTCAGCATAATTTCAATCATTGGTCCCCACCATCCCTGTTCGGCCTCATCGGGCCTTTAGCCGCCGGCAATAAATGCACCGGCTTTTCTTGACCTTGGGTTTCCGGCCTAAACCCGAACACCCTTACTGTTTGGCTGCAGGTTTTGCAGCCGCAGCCTAGACCTTTACGTCTTCGAAACCCTTGGCGTTCTCAAGTTGTTCGAACCAATCAAAGCCCATCTTCTTGATGATCCGGCTGTTGACCACGACGACGCGTGCTTCCTTATCCGAATCCGCGTTGAACCGCTGGTGGATGACGTAGGGCGGCACGTAGACAAAATCGCCTTCCTTCCACTCGTATTTCGTGGGCTCGGTCTTCCATTCCCATTCGAATTCGTCCTTGCAGTCGAAATCGACGTCCCAATGCAGATCGTAGCCTTTGCCTTCGACCACATAGGCGATCTCTTCGGTCAGATGGCGGGTCTTGCCCGTCCCCTCGCCAGGCTCGAAGAATTGCATATAGGCGTCGATGCACATCTCCATGGTGTTCATCTTCTCGTGGATGATGTGTTTGATGAGGCCGTCGGGAGAGCGTTCCATCGGCATCTCATTGGCCTTGACCACATTCTTCATCTTCTGCTTGTACGCATCCCTGAAGCTTGCCGATTCGCGCAGGCCTTCCAGGTAGAAGCTGCATTCCTCGTCGGAAACCCGGGATTTTTGCTTTTCGTCATCAAAGGCCATTTGGCTTGGTCTCCCTTTGTCTTGCGATCCATTCGACTGGCCATCCACGCGCCAATGTGCGGGCGGGAATGGCGAAAAATTTCAGGTGAATTTCCACGAAAATAGCGTCGCCAGGCTCGATCGATCCCCCAATATCTTTGCGGCGCCTGTGCCGCCCTCTGCCCGTCGCGTTTATGGTTAACGAGCTGGTAGGTGTTTGGAGCTATTAAATAGCGGATTCGCTGGCTTCCGGCCAGGGGATTCTCGGTTGATGTGCCGGTTTCCTCAGGCTGAAAGCAAGAGAATCAGGGGTCCAGAGGGCTTGGGCCGCGGCCATTCCGGGAGGATCGGGTGGTTTCGGCGTGACCGTCCTTGGGGTCCGAACGGAGCCGGAAATTGCCTAAAATTCGAAGCAATATCGGTGACCGGGACTTGCGTGGCGGTGGGAGGATTGTTACCGTCCTGAAACGTTTCGGATGCTGCGGCAGCAGGGAATCGCCGTATTCGGAGCGATGCGTAAGGAAAACTGTTGCCAGAGTGTGGCTGACGCTGCTGGTTGAGCTTTTGCCGAGTGGACCGTGTTGGCAGACGGGGTCCCTGGGCCTTGGGGAGAAGCAGTGAAAGACGCGAACGGGAGGAGGGCCGAAGTGCGCAGCACGACGGCACGAGCAGGGTCATCACCCACGGGTTTAACGGAATTTCTGACCCGGGTGTTCCCAGAAAGACAATTGATTTTCCGGACCGACGGTCGGGTGCGGCTGATGTCGATCTCCAGCGGCGTTCAGGCCGCGACGGCAATCGTCGGCCTGTGTGCCTTGGGATGGGCGGGGAGCAGCCTGGTCGGCGAGTCGCCGTTCGAAAAGGCCATGGCCGGCAAGGACCGCGAGATCGCCAGGGTCACTTCGGCCTATCGAGAGCTCAAGGCCAGTGTCGGAAAATCCGAGACCCGCTTCCGCACGGTGGCCCGGACGCTCGAAGCCAAACATGCCTATCTCATGGCGCTGCTGGACCGCCGGACCGCTGCGGGGACGACGCTGAAGTCCCATACTGGGGAGCGCGGCACCGATGATCCCTCGCTCAAGCGGATCGAAAGCTCGCGCCGGGCGTTGCTGGCGCAACTGGGCGCCCTGGAAATGGTTCTTCAGAACCGCGAGGGACGGACTGCGGAGCAGAAAGGGGCTGCAAATGCGGCTGGCCAGGGCCGGACGGATATCGAATTGGCCCGCGCCCGGCGTGAACACAGGCGCCTGGTAACACGGATCGAGAAGCTCGAGGACCGGTTGCTCAACGTCAATGGCTCGCAACGCGGCGTCATGGATTTCCTGGCCGCACAGAGCATCGATGATTTTGCCCGGGCCAAGAAACTGGTGGCGATTTCCGGCCTGGATGTCGACAACATGCTGGCCAGGATGGGGAATCCGGATACCAGTGCCCAGGGCGGACCCTTTGTTGCCGCCGGGCCCGAGAGTGGCCTGGTCAGGAGCGTACCGGCCGCAGTCGGTGTGATCGATCATCAACTGGACCGCTGGGAGACGTTGTCGGCTTTGATCAGCCGGCTTCCCCTGAGTGCGCCCGCGGACGATTACTATATGTCTAGCAAGTTCGGCAGGCGCCGGGACCCGATGAACCGCCGCTGGGCCATGCATTACGGCGTGGACCTTGCCGGCCCGCACCGCTCGCCGGTTCTCTCGACGGCGCCCGGCGTCGTGGTCAAGGCCGGTTGGAAGGGTCATTACGGCCGGGTGGTGGAGATTGACCACGGGCTCGGCATCCGGACCCGCTACGGTCATCTGCGCAAGATCCTGGTGAAACGCGGTCAGAAGGTCGATTTCCGCCACAAGATCGGCCAGATGGGGAGCTCCGGCCGGTCGACCGGTACCCATGTGCATTACGAAATCTTGCTCAACGGAAAACCGGTCAACCCTGCAAAATTCATGAAGGCAGGTAGGCATGTTCTCGAAGGATACTAAGGACGTCGGTAAGGGCACGGCCAAGGTGCCCTCGATAATCAGCGCCAACCTGCGGATCGTCGGGGACCTGGTCTCGGAAGGCGATGTGCAGGTCGACGGCGTGATCGAGGGCGACGTCAGGGCGCGTTCCCTGACGCTGAGCGAAGGTGCCTTGGTTAAGGGCCAAGTCGATGCCGACGAAGTCCGGATACGCGGCACCGTCGAGGGCCAGATCAGCGCCGGTCACGTGGAGCTTGGGCGCACCGCCCGCGTTACCGGAGACGTGCTTCACGATGTCCTTTCGATCGAAGCCGGCGCCTTTATCGATGGCCATTGCCGCCACAAGCCCGACGGCCCCAAGGTCGCTCTCCCGGGGCCCGGCTCCCAGGATACAGACGCCGACCGCCCCGCCGTCGTGACTCTCTGACCTGACCGCATTTCCAGATTCGCGATCCCTTGGATCAGTCCGCGCGGGTGTCCGCTGCAGCGCGCCCGAGCGCTTCCGTGAAGGTGGCGGGATCGACATTGCCCCCTGACGCCACGACGGCGATGGTCTTGCCCTCGGGTTCAAAGACGGGGGCCAGCGCACCGCAGAGTAGGGCGGCCAGGCCGATGGCCCCGGACGGCTCCAATACCAGCTTGAAATCCACAAACGCCGTATAGACTCCCTGGCAGATCGGGCCGTCATCGAGGACCAGGGCACCGTCGACCAGTTCAGCGTTGATCGGGAAGGTCAGTTTCCCCGGGGCTTCCGCGGTCAACGCATCGCAAAACGTGGTCGGGTGTCCGGGACCGAGATCGTTGAAGACCCTTTCGCCTGCGGCGAACGAGCGGCGTGTATCGTCGAAGCCTGCGGGTTCCACGGTGATGACACGGCAGTCCGGGGCCGAGCCTTTGATCGCGGTGGCGATGCCGGCGGTCAATCCGCCGCCGCCGCAGGGGATCAGCACCGCATCGGGCACGGCACCTTGGGCTCTGGCCTGGGCCAGGATCTCCAGGCCGATGGTTCCTTGGCCAGCAATCACGCGTTCATCGTCGAATGGCGGAACTATCACGGCGCCGCTCTTGTCGGCAATCGCCTGGGCGACGGCCACCCGGTCCTCGGTGTCGCGGTCATAGAAGGCCAGCTTCGCACCCCAGGATTCCGTGTTGCGGCGCTTGATCTCGGGGATGTCCCGGGGAACCACGATTACAGCCTTGGTGCCCACCTGCCGTGCCGCTGCGGCGACCCCTTGGGCGTGGTTGCCGCTGGAATAGGCGACCACGCCGCGCTCGCGCTCTTCCGGGGTGAATTGGCAGATGCGGTTATAGGCGCCGCGGAACTTAAAGGAACCGGTGCGCTGCAGGCACTCGGCCTTGATCAGGAGACGGCAGCCGAGGCGGTCGTTGACCAGCGGCGATTCCAGTAATGGCGTCGTCACCGCCTTGCCAGCGAGGCGCTGCGCCGCCGCATTGATGTCGTTCACGTCCACCGACACTGATTACTCCTTTCCTCTGGTCTCACCTGCTAGGTGCCATCGCGGGGCGGTGCCCTGTACAGCGGTGTCACACACCGCCATACTGCGCGGCCCCGAGGGGGCTCTGCAAGGGGGCGTCGATCCGTGAGCGATCAGAATTTGCATGCGGGCAATCCGGTCTCCCGCTCGGTCGATGCCATCAACGGCACGATCGGCCGGGCGGTTTCGTGGTGTGCGCTGGCCCTGGTTCTGATTCAGTTCATCGCCGTGGTGCAGCGCTACGTTTTCGGCATCGGCTGGATCTGGGTGGAAGAATCGATCGTCTATCTGCATGCGACCCTGTTCATGGCGGGCGCGGCCTATACGCTCTTGGAAGACGGTCACGTCCGGGTCGACATTTTCTATGCCGATGCGACCCACCGCGCGCGGGCCTGGATCGACCTGCTGGGGACCGTATTCTTCCTGTGGCCCGTCGCCGTCTTGATCTTCGCAAAGGCGTGGCCTTATGTCGTCGCGAGCTGGGCGGTTTGGGAGCGGTCCGCCGAGACCAGCGGCATTCCCGCCGTGTTTCTGTTGAAATCCCTGATCCTGGTGTTTGCCGCCTTGATCGCGCTGCAGGGCCTCTCCATGGCCGCCGTGGCCCTTGAGGCGATCAGGGGCGGCGCCCAAGGAAAACAAGGACCCTCCGGCCCACGGGGGGAGGGGGCGTGAGCACCTTTTTCGCCCTGGCGCTGTTCGTCGTCACCTGCGGATTCATCGTGGCGGGCTACCCGGTAGCGTTCACCCTGGCCGGTTCCGCTCTGCTGTTCGCCTGCATCGGTAACCTTTTCGGCGTGTTCGATTTCGGTCTTCTGGGCGCCTTCGGCCAGCAGATCTTCGGGCGCATGACCAATCCCGTTTTGATCGCCGTGCCGTTGTTCGTGTTCATGGGGGTCATGCTGGAGCGCTCCAAGGTGGCGGAGGAGCTGCTGGATGCCATGGGGCGCCTGTTCGGACGGTTGCGCGGTGGGCTCGGGATCTCCGTCACCTGCGTCGGGGCCTTGCTGGCCGCTTCGACCGGCATCGTCGGCGCGACCGTGGTGACCATGGGCCTCCTGGCGCTGCCGACCATGCTGCGGCGCGGCTACGATCCGGCCCTCGCCGCCGGTTCGATCTGTGCCGCGGGGACGTTGGGGCAGATCATTCCGCCATCCATCGTCCTGGTGTTGTTGGGCGAGGTCTTGTCCTCGGCCTATCAGCGCGCCCAATTCCTGCGTGGAAACTTTTCCCCGGAGCCGGTTTCGGTGGGCGATCTCTTCGCCGGTGCGCTGATGCCCGGGCTGCTGCTTGTCGGGCTTTATATCGCCTACCAGGCGGGGGTGGCCTGGTTGCGGCCCGGCGCCGCGCCGGCGGTGCGGGATGACGCGGATCCGGGGCTGGGTGCCGTTGGCGGGATCCTCAGTGCCTTGGTGCCGCCCGCCCTTTTGATCGTTGCCGTCCTGGGCTCGATTCTGGGTGGGATCGCGACGCCGACCGAGGCCGCCGCCGTGGGCGGCGTCGGCGCCACGCTGCTTGCCGCCCATCGGCTCGATCCCCGCGCGCGGCCCTCGGTCTTGGCCGCCATCGGGGGCATGGCGGGGCTGCTGGTGCTGGCGGCTCTTTTCGATCTCCGCCTGGGGCGCGATGTCATTCCGTCCTGGGACAAGCTGGGGATCGGCATGGGAGCGGTGCTGACGGCGGTCCTCGCTTGGGGGGTGTTCGACGCCTTCAGGCGGTGCCACCGCGCCGCCGTCCTGCGCGAGGTGATGGACGGCACCCTTAAGATCACCGCCATGGTGTTCGTGATCCTGATCGGCGCCGCCCTATTTGCGCTGGTCTTCCGAGGATTCGGCGGGGACCGGCTGGTTCACGACTTCTTGACCGGGATCCCCGGCGGGGCGCTGGGCGCCATGCTTTTCGTGATGATCACCCTGTTCGTGTTGGGGTTCTTCCTCGACTTCATCGAGATCATTTACGTCGTGGTGCCGATCGTCACGCCGGCGCTGATGGCGCTCGGTCTCGATCCGCTGTGGGTCGGCGTGATGATCGCCGTCAATCTGCAGGCCAGCTTCCTGACGCCGCCTTTCGGCTTCGCGCTGTTTTACCTGCGCGGTGTCGCGCCGAAAGAGGTCACCACATTTCATATCTACGGCGGCGTCGCGCCGTTCATCGCCATACAGGTGCTGGCGCTGATCATCCTCGCTCTCTTCCCGGGACTGGTTCTGTGGCTGCCCAAGCTGATCTACGGCTGAGCGCCGCCCGGCGCCGGGGCCCCGATGGGCCGGTTAGAACTGACCGTCGGGTTCCAGGCCCAAGAGGTATTTGCCCTGGCGTGTGGCGCCGGCATCCCAATTCAGGCTGATGTGGTGAGAGATGGCATTGATGTCGCGCCAGGCCCGGCCAATCCGGTTGTCGGTGTTGATGCCGCCGATGCCGCTCACCGTATAAAGCCCGTTGATGGCCTCCAGCGCCAGCTTCACCACATAGGCATGGGTCAACCGGTTGCGCAGCCGCATATCCAGGCTCACCGTGGCGCCGCCGTCAACCGTCGCATGGGTCTCCCCCAGGTCTCTCAGGATCATCAGTCGCGCGGCGTCGAGCGCCGCCGTCGCCTCGGCGAGGCGGGCCTGCACGGCGGCGAATTCGGCCATCGGCCGGCCGCCTCCCATGGCGATGGTCTTGCGGACCTTGGTGTTGTCGATGAACTCTTCGATCGCGCCCTTCAGCGCGCCCAGCACCGGACCGGTGATCGCCGTCGGGATGCCCGCGAACATCGGAATCCGATACAGCGGCCGGTCAAGAGCGAGGCCACCAGGGGAGGTGCCGGACTTGGCGTCCTCGATGTCGAGCCGCCGGTGGGCGGGCACGAAGACATCGTCGCAGACGATGCGTTTGCTGCCGGTTGCGGCAAGGCCGGAGGTGTCCCAGTCGTCGTCGATGCCGTAGGCCTCGGCCGGGACCAGGGTGAACCCCGGAACAGGTTTCGTGCCGCCGTCCTCGGCTGGAAACCGGGCGCCCAGGATTGCCCATTGGCCGTGATCGCAACCGCTGGCAAAGGGCCAGGAGCCAGAAATGCGCCAGCCGCCGTCGGCGGGCTTGGCCTCTGTCACCGGGGTATAGGAGCCGAAGGCGATGGCATCGGGGTCCGAGCCCCAGACGTCGTCCTGGGCTTCGATGGGGAAATTGGCGATCAGCCATTGGTGCATGATCGCGAGGTCCAACACCCAGGCGGTCGAGGCGCAGCCTTGGCCGATTTCCATGGCGATGTGGATGATCATGGAAAAATCGTATTCGAAACCGCCGGACCGCTCCGGCTGAAGGACGCGGAAAAACTCGGCCTCCCGGAACGCGGCCATCACCTCGGGCGCGACCATGCGCCGGCGCTCGGCTTCATCGGCGGCATCTCGCACCATCGGGATCAGTCCCCGGGCCCGGTCGATCAGCTCTTGGCGCGGTGTCTTATTGGTATTGGAGCTGTCCATGTCCTCATGCCACTCGGGCCCATGGCGGAGTCCCATAAGGGCCTATTCCTATTAAAGGCTTGCATGGCGGCCATCCCGGCACAACGAAAATTGGGCCGTGCCCCGCGGAGGACGGGAGCCGGGCGCCGCCCTAGAGAGCGGCGGCCCGCAGCGCCGTGTCGCCGATCCGGCCCTTGCCGCGGATGGCCCGGTACATCTGGAGATTCTCCATCACCCGCTGGACGTAGTTTCGCGTCTCGTCGAAGGGGATCATCTCAATCCAATCGACCGGGTCGATCTGGCCGGTGCGGAAGTCGCCATGCTTGCGCAGCCAGCTTCGCGCACGGCTGGGCCCGGCGTTATAGGCCGCCAGGGCCAAGACATAGGAACCGTCGAATTCTTCCAGTACGTGGGCAAGATAGGCGGTGCCGATCGTGAGGTTGTATTCCGGGTCGTTCAGGCGCTTGCGGGAGAACGGCATCTTGAGGCGTTTGGCCATCAGCCGGGCGGTCGCCGGCATCACCTGCATCAGCCCCCGGGCGCCGGCCCAGGACAGGGCCTCGTGATCGAAAGCGCTTTCCTGGCGCATCAGGGCCAGCAGCAGGGCGTCTTCCACACCGCGCAGGTCGTCGGGCAGCGGCTCCTGAGGCCAACCCGCATGAATCAACACCGTGTGCTTTCTCAGCGCCCGTTTGGCGGAGCGCAGCGCGACCGCGGGCCGGGCGGCGCTCTGGGCGATGCGGGCGGCCATGGCGGCTTCCGCCGGGGTCTTGGACGTGCGCGTCAGGTGGCGGATGAAGGCCTTCAGGTGATTGCGGTCGCGGCTGCCGGCGATCAGTTTGGCGGCGCGGACAACGTCGCGGGCGTGGTAGGCCGCGGCTGTCTGGCTGTCCGGATGGGGACCGGCGGGCAGGGGCTTGCCGCCCTTGGTGCCGAGGCGGCCGAGAGCGAGCTGGCCATAGAAAACGGTAAAATACCGTCCGGCCTTGACGTACCAGTCCCGGGCGAGAGCAATGTTGTTCTGGGATTCGGCTGCCCGACCGGCCCAATACGCGGCCCGGGCCCGGCTGACCGGGTAGGTGACTTTCGACCACATGCGCGCGAAATGCCCGGCCGCGGTCTTGGGGTCCCTGAGGTAGCGAAGCGCGATCCAGCCCGCCAGCCATTCGGCGTCGGCAAAGCCCGCGCCTTTGGTCTGGCGATGGGAATGGGCCAGCCGATAGGCCAAGCTGATATCGCCCCGGCGCAGCGCCCGGCGTGCCAGCGTGCCGCGCTCCTTCCACCACAGGGCCAGCCGCGGCAAGGTCTTCGGCAAGTTGGCGAGCAGCGCGATGGCTTCCTGGTCGCGGCCCTTGCGGCGCCGCCAGCGGAGCCGTTCATAGACGAACCCAGGATCTTGGAGCCGCTCGGCCGGCATGCGCCGGATGGCCCAGTCGACGCCGCCGCGATTGCGCCTGAGCCGCATGCGGGCAACCGCGACGATGCGGTCCTTGTCCTTGACCCGGCGGAGCATGCGCCGCGCTTCCCATGAGCGGCCGTCCCACAGCAGGCGGTCGAGCCGATCGACATGATCTTGGGCGGTCAGCATCCGGCGGAAACGGGTATAGAACCGGCGTTCATTGCGCGCGGCGAAATTCATGTTGATCCAGGCATGGCGCACGGTGCGCCGTGCAAGGGCGGTTTCCCCCATCGACTGATAGGACATGGCGAGCCAGGTCGCACCGATCGGGCTCACCGGCGGGTGTCGGGCGAGCCAGTCGATGATGCGCGATGGCGGGATCGTCCCGTCGAGCTTGCCTTCGGCGTTTTCCCGCAGGCTCTCCAACTCCGGCCAACTCGGATTCTGGTCGACGAATACGGCGATCTCTTCGAAGCTCGCGGTCTCGCCCAAGGTCGAGAAGCGAATCCAATCCACCACTTTGGGCAGCACGGGATCGCCGTTCTGCCGGGCCAGGGCATGGGCCTTTTTCCAGCGGCCAAGGGACACCGCGGTGAAAATGGGCTCGGCGCTGCGGTGCGCTGGCATCCGGGGCGGTCTGGGATGGGGGAAGGCGGCTTCCGCGCTGCGCGAGGTGAGAACGTCTGTGGCCGCCGCAGGGGTTGCGGCGCTCATCGCGGCAAGCGCCCAAGCTGCCAGGATCAGGCACGATGCGGCCCATCGGCGCGGACCTGCGGCGGCAACACGGTTTCCAATAATACGCAAGGCCTGCACCACAATTCTAGGAACTGATCGTTCGGGGCAACGCTCCAGCCTCCGCGCGGACCAATGCCCCATCTTCCTCGCGGACGGGAGCGCCGCCGCGAGGCCTGCCCAAACCCTATTCTAGGGGTGGGCATGGTTAATGGGAAGTTAGCGCTGGGCCGCTTCCAGCAAGGTTTTGCCGGGTTTGCTGCCAGCGTGCCGGCTGGATCGTGGCGGAAATCGTCATTATCCAGCCGCAATTCTCCTTTTCTGTGCGGGTCCCTTCAGGATGAGGCACAGATTTTTCCGTTGCCGCGGTGGAAACCATCGATCTTTATCGGGTCTTTATACTGTTCGGGTAGTGCATCAAGCCGCCGCCCCCAAAGGGGGTGCTTCTGACCGGTCGGGTGGGTAAAGAGCAAAGAAATGCACGAAAGCCAACTCCATCTTCTCAAGACAAGGAGATTTCTGCCCCTGTTCGCGACCCTTTTCCTGGGGGCGGGAAACGACAACTTGTTCAAGAACGCCATTGCCGTCCTGGTGCTCTATCGTATCGCTCTCGAGAGTACGCGCTACGGCGAAATCATGGTCACCATCGCGGCGGGGATTTTTATCCTGCCGTTCTTCCTGTTTTCGGCTACCGGCGGCCAGTTTGCCGACAAGCTGGATAAAGCGCGCCTGATTCGCAGGATCAAGCTGGTCGAAGTGGGCGTCATGATCCTGGGGGCCGTGGCGCTGTTCACCGGCAGTGTAGTGTTCATGCTGGGCGTCCTTTTCCTGATGGGGGCTCAGTCGGCCTTCTTTGGCCCGGTGAAGTACAGCATCCTGCCCGACCACTTGCATGAGGATGAATTGATCGGCGGCAACGCCTTTCTGGAGGCGGGCACGTTTGCCGCCATCCTTCTCGGCACCATCGCCGGCGGCCTGATCGTCCTCTCGGAATACGGCATCGAAATCGTTTCCGTCGGCATCGTTGCGGTGGCGCTGATGGGCCTGGCCGCCAGTCTCTATATTCCCCCGGCTGCCGCCTTGCAGCCGAGACTGTCCATCAACTTGAACCTGTTTGCCGAGACCTTGGCGACAATCCGCCGGGCCACGGCCGAGCGGGCGATCTTTCTCGCGATCCTGGGGATATCGTGGTTCTGGCTGGTAGGCGCGACGTTGCTTTCGCAGTTTCCCAACCTCGCCAAGTCGATTTTCCACGCCGACAATTACGTGGTCACGCTGTTTCTGGTCGTGGCGACGGTCGGCATCGCCTTGGGGTCCTTCCTGTGCGACGTGATCCTGAAAGGGGAAGTGTCGGCCAAATATGTCCCCTTCGCGGCGCTCGGCATATCGGTTTTCCTGACCGATCTCTATTTTGCCACCCCGGCGCCGGCCGGGCCGGCCGCTGGTCCCCTCATCGGTGTCGGAAGTTTCCTGGAATCCTTCGATAATTGGCGCGTCTTGTTCGACCTTTTCGCCGCCACGGTTTGCGGCGGCCTTTTTACCGTGCCGCTCTACGCCATTTTGCAACACCGCAGCGTCGAGGCGGAACGCTCGCGCGTGATCGCGGGCAACAACATCATCAACGCGCTGTTCATGGTGGTGGGGGCGGCCGTGGCGGCGGCATTGCTGGCCGCCGGCGTCACGGTCCCAGGCCTGATCCTGTTGTTGGCCGCGATCAACGGCGTCGTGGCGGTCTATATCTGCGGCTTGCTGCCCGATGCCGTCATCAAGGCGTTTCTGATCTCGGCCCTGAAGCTGTGCTACCGGGTCGAAGTGCGCGGCCTTGAGAACATGGCCAAGGCCGGCAAGCGGGCGGTGATCGTGGTTAATCACGTCTCCTTCCTGGATGCGGTTTTGCTGGCGGTATTCCTGCCGGTGAAACCGATGTTCGCGATCAACACCCATGTCGCCGGAAAGTGGTGGATGAAACCGTTCCTGCGGCTGGCCGATGCCTTCCCCATGGATCCCACCAATCCCATGGCCACCAAGTCATTGATCAAGGCCGTCAGGGAAGACCGCCATTGCGTCATCTTTCCCGAAGGCCGGATTACCGTGACCGGTGCCCTGATGAAGGTGTATGAGGGACCGGGCATGATCGCCGACAAGGCCGAGGCGATGCTTGTGCCGGTGCGGGTCGACGGGGCGCAGTACTCCATGTTCTCGCGCCTCCGCGGCAAGGTGCGAATTCGTCTGTTTCCCAAGATCACGCTCAGCATCCTGGAACCCCGGCGCTTCGAGATCCCGCCCGATCTCGTCGGCCGCGCGCGGCGCCAGATCGCTGGCCTCAAGCTTTACGACGTCATGAGCGAGATGATCTTCGAGACCTGTGACCACCGCCAGTCCTTGTTCGACGCGTTGCTCACCGCCCGCGCGATCCATGGCTGGCGCCATCCAATCATCGAGGATGTGGCCCGCGATCCCATGACGTACGGAGGGTTCGTTCTGGGATGCCGCGTGCTGGGGCACAGGTTGGCGCGATCGACGAAGAAGGGGGAGTACGTGGGCGTGATGTTGCCCAATGCCGTGGGATCGGTCTTGACCTTCTTCGCCCTGCAGGCCTTCGGTCGGGTGCCGGCGATGCTGAATTTCTCGACCGG
>JAHEKA010000325.1 GCA_024638585.1 Rhodospirillales bacterium | reverse complement strand
GCCACCGCGGAGATCAGCTCCATCTCGGCCACCGATTCGACGTTGATCTGGCCGATGCCGGATTCGAGGGCCAGGGCGATTTCCTCCCGGGTCTTGCCGACCCCGGAAATGACGATCTTTTCGCCCGGGATCCCTGCCGCCAGCGCCCGGCGCAACTCGCCCTCCGACAGCACGTCGGCGCCCGCGCCCTGGCGCGCCAGCGTCGCCAGCACCGCCTGGTTGGAGTTTGCCTTGACGGCAAAGCAGATGGTCACGTCCTGGCCCGCGAAGGCGTCGGCGAAGGTGCGGTAATGATGGACCAGGGTCGCCGTGGAATAGACGTAAGTCGGCGTTCCCACCGCTTCGGCGATGCGTGAAAGCGCCACGCCCTCGGCGTGAAGCGCACCGTCGATATAGGTGAAGTGGTCCATGGCCTGTCTACCGCAAGGGCCGGTTCGGGGAACGGGCGGGGGGCTGGGCGTTAATAGCTTTTCGGGTCCGGATAGGGGCGCGGATAGACCTCGTCCTTGGCACCCGGCGGCGGCTCGGGATTGCCCTTCTTGCCGCAGGCGGCCAGCGGCAGGGCCATGGCCAGGACCATCAGGGCGGCCAGGATGAGGGCCGTCCGACGTCCGCGGCGCGCGCGGCTTGGCGCGAAACTCTTAAGCTCTTGCCTTGTCATGGCGCCCGCGGGCTCCCTTGGTCATCCGGATTCGGCGCAAGGCCGAAATCGAAACTCAGTATAGCGCTTCAGCGTTTCCTTTGGCCAACCTTTGACCCGCCGAGATACCGCTTGCGCGCCGCCGTCACCGCCGCCCGGACACGCCTTGGCGCGGTGCCGCCCTGGCTCACGCGGCTCGCGGCCGAACGCTGGGCGCCCAGAACGGCGAAAACATCCTTGGTGATCTTGGGTTCGATCTTCCGCATGGCGGCCAGCTCCAACGCGTCGAGCTTGAGTCCCTTGTCCTCGGCCAGCCGCACGATGCGACCCGAAACCCCGTGGGCCTGGCGGAAGGTGAGGCCCGCCTCGCGCACCAGCCAGTCGGCGAGGTCCGTCGCCGTCGCATAGGCGCCGTCGGCGGCGGCCTTCATGGCCTGCGCATCCACCGTCATGTCGGACACCATGCCGTCCATCACCTCAACGCAGAGCGCCAGGGTATCGGCGGCCTCGAACACCGGCTCCTTGTCCTCCTGCATGTCCTTGGAATAGGCCAGCGGCAGGCCCTTCATGACCACCATCAGCCCGGCCATGGCGCCCATCACCCGGCCGGTCTTGGCACGGACCAGTTCGGCCCCGTCGGGATTGCGCTTTTGCGGCATGATCGACGACCCGGTGGAAAACGCGTCCGACAGGCGGATGAAGGCGAAGCGTTCCGATGACCAGATCACCAGTTCCTCGGCCAGGCGCGAGAGGTGCGAGGCTGCGATCGCCGCCGCGGCCAGGAATTCGAGGGCGAAGTCCCGATCGGACACGGCGTCCAGCGAATTGGCCATCGGCCGATCGAAACCGAGCTCTTTGGCCGTCGCCCGCCGGTCGATGGGGAACGAGGTCCCGGCCAGGGCCGCCGCTCCCAGCGGGCATTCGTTGAGCCGCGCCCGGGCGTCGGCTAGACGGCCGCGGTCGCGTCCGAACATCTCGACATAGGCGAGCAGGTGATGACCGAGGGTCACCGGCTGGGCCGTTTGCAGATGGGTGAAGCCCGGCATCAGGGTGGCGGCGTGTTCCTCCGCCCGGCCGATCAGGGCGGCCTGGAGGCTTTCGAGCCCCGCGTCGATGCCGTCGATGGCGTCGCGCACCCAGAGACGGAAATCGGTCGCCACCTGGTCGTTGCGCGAACGCGCGGTGTGCAGCCGGCCGCCGGCATCGCCGATCAGCGCGGTCAGCCGCGCCTCGACATTCATGTGGATGTCTTCCAGGGCGGCCCGGAATTTGAAGCGGCCCGATTCGATTTCCTTGGCGACGGCCCTAAGCCCCTTGAGGATGGCGCGTCCGTCCTTGGCCGGGATGATCTTTTGCGCCATCAGCATGCGGCAATGGGCGGCGGAGGCCGCGATGTCCTGGGGCCAGAGGCGTTGGTCGAAACCGATGGAGGCGTTGATCCGCTCCATGGCCGCCGCCGGCCCGGCGCCGAAACGTCCGCCCCAAAGCTTGTTGGCAGGCCGCCGGGCCCTGCTATTCTTCTTTTCCGCCATCGCGCACCCCTGGGGTGTAAGTGATCTGGAGAAACGAAACCGTGTCCGCCGCATCCGGCCGCTGGGCCGTCCTTTGCCTCATCGCCCTTGCCGTCGGGTTCGGCATCCTGTTTCCGCCGAACGCGCCGCGGCCGCCGGTGGACGGGCTCAGGATCACAGGGGAGATACAACACTTCCGCCTGCTGGAAAACCCCCGGTCGGTTCCCGAGCTGCCGTTTGCCGACGGGACGGGCAAGAGGGTGCGCCTCACCGACTTCAAGGGCAAGGTCGTCCTGCTCAATTTCTGGGCCACCTGGTGCGCCCCCTGCCGACGGGAAATGCCGGTGCTCGATCGCCTCCAGGAGACGCTTGGCGGGCCCAGATTCCAGGTGGTGGCGTTGAGCGTCGACATGTTCGGCAAGAAGCTGGTCCCGCCCTATTACCGTGCGGTCGGGCTCAAGCGGCTCGGCATCTATCTCGATCCCAAGGGGGCGGTGCAGCGGGCGGTCGGCGTCAAAAGCCTGCCCACCACGGTCTTGATCGATGCCGAGGGACGGATGGTCGGCGCCCTGGAGGGGCCTGCCGAATGGATGGCGCCCGAGGCCCAGGCCCTGATCCGTTATTTCATGAACCGGGCGGGCGATTAGGCGGGCCGATGGATTCGCCAAAAGGAGTCCCATAGACTGTCCCGCCCAACGCGGGCGGGTCACAATATTCGGGAGGGAGAAATGTCGAGGATACCAGTGCTGCAACGAGACGACATGGATGCCGAACAGCAGCGGATCCATGATGCGATCTCGGCGACAACGACAGGACGGGTCGGCCGCGGCCCGGCGATCGGTTTTGCCTATTCGCCGGGATTGTGGGAGTGCCATAACGCGACCAGCGCGCATCAAGCGAACTGTTCCTTGACGCCTCAGCAGGTCCGCATCGTCTCGCTGATGACGGTGCGCCATTGGAACGCCGCCTATCCCTTGGGCGCACAGGCCCGTTCGGCACTGAACGCCGGCCTCGCCCCGGCCGTGATCGAGGCGATCAGAGCCGGCGAACAACCGGAATTTTCCGACAGCGCCGATGAGATGGTGCACGCGGTGGTGGGTGAGCTTCTGAAGACCGGGACACTCGGTGACGCGCTTTTCGAGGCCGCCTCCTCGACCCTCGGTTACCGGCGCCTGGCCGATGTGGTCGGCGTGATCGCCCATTTCAGCGGGACGGCGATGATGGCCAATGTCGCCGGTGCCGAGCCGCCGGCGGACGCGGCCTCGAAGATCACGACCTAGACCCGGCGTTGGCCGCGGCAGATGGGCAATGCCCGTCGGCGTGACGGCACGCTACCCTGAAGACCTGTTAAGACCCGAGGTGGACGGGGCGCCGTGATCCAATGACCCGGCCCGTTGACCGCTGGGTTGAGGCGTTATTTCGTCGTTTCGAAGACAAGCAAGTACGGTACGGCCGGCTGATTGGCCTGGTCCCTGAACGCGCTGAACTTGCGATTCGGCGAATTGATCCAGATTGCATACTTCCGCCCGGGATAGAGCTTGACCGGGAGAACGCAGGTTCTTCCGTCTGCCAGATACTTCACTTCGCCGGCGATTTCGGGGAAGGATTCGCGGGTGTGGACAACCCAGGACCACATGTTTTTCGTGACCATGTCCTTGCTGAAGGTCACGCGGACTTCGCGGAGAGCAGGGTCAACCTTTGTGTCCCCCGCCCGCGGGAAGGTCTTCACGACGACCGGCGGTAAGGACTGGACACTCACATCGCCAAGGGCATGCACGCCCCCCGCGTGAGCGCCCATCAATAGC
>JAHEKA010000324.1 GCA_024638585.1 Rhodospirillales bacterium | reverse complement strand
GCGTTTCAAGACTGCTTGGGCGGCATCGAAGCCGGTGTGTTCGTTGCCGTGCAACAACACCGAAACGAACAGGGGGGCCGCTTCCCGGCCCGGCAGATGAATCAGGGTGGGGCCGGGGAGGATGCGTGCGAGGTCCTGGGCACCGCAATCGAGGAGACCGTCGGGAACATGGTCGAGGATGGTGAGGTCGGTCATGGGCGCGGGTCTGGGCTTCACGATTTCCAATGGCTGATTTCCACGCCGCTTCTCTGGCGTTCGCAATAGGCGGCCATCAGCCGGAAAAAATCACCACCCCGCGAATCGAGCCCTGCGGTTTGCCAGGCCGTGCCGGTTTGCCCATGGCGCACCCTGTTCTCCACAACCCCAATATATCGGTCGCGGTCGTCCGCATCTATGTTGAGATCGGCCAGGCCGGCGCGGGCGGCGGGCAGCAATTCCTCCAATAGGAGATCGCGGGCGCAAACCGCCGAGGTGCCGGGCCAGCGCAGCTTGGCGTCGAGCCCGTAACGGGCCGCGGTGTAGAAGTTTACCCTTGCGTCTTCGAGGCTGAGGGCGGGATCCTCGTCGAAGCGCCGGCCCACCAGGTGATGCGTGATGCCGACATAGAACGCGGCGTTGGCGATCATGTCGAGGATCGTCGGGCCCGCCGGCAGGATCCGGAATTCGATCCTGAGATGAGGCAGTCCGTCATTGCCGAAGCCGACCAAGGGGCGGACCCAGCGCCAGATCGTGCCGTTGTGCAGTCGAAGGTGGCGGAGATCCTCCGCCGGTTCGTCGAAACAGAGGGGCAGCAGGACGGGATATTCGTCCAGGTTCTCATGAAAGCATTCCGAGAGATGCTCGGCGAGGTAGGAGGAGCCGAAGCACACCCGTCTGGCGTCGCCGCCCCGGCTTTCGAGGGCGATGGCTTGTTCGAACAGAGGGATGCGGGTTTCGTCCCACAGACGTTTGCCGAACAGGAAGGGTGCGTTTACGGCCGCCGCGAGCGCAGGGCCGGAAATCATCAGCGACGTGTTGTAATAGTGATGGGCAAGATCGGCGGGGATCAGCAGGTGTACCTGGAACGACGTCGCCGCCGCTTCCATCATCACGTCGGTGCGTTTGAGGCTGAGACGCTGGGGGCCCTCGATCTCGATCCGGATAGGCCGCCCGCCCCGCTGGCGCAACACTTGGGTGTTGAGGGCGTAGTAGCGTTTCAGGGGCGAGATGTTTTCGAGCGAAAGATCTTCTTCCCGGATCGTCGGCAGGCTGCCGATCATCACCATATTGCTGTCGAGCCCGTGGGCCGTGGCGTTACAACGGTGCCACAGCCCGGTCAGGTCGGTTTCTGCGTCGCTGAAGGTGGGTCCGCCCAGGGGCAGAGGGTTGCAGTTGAGTTCCACGTTGAAACGCGACAACTCCGGCACGACAAGCGGGTCATCGAGGGTTTCGAGAAACTCTTCATTCAGGGAGTAGGGGAAGTAGTTATGGTCTAGGAGCCAGGCCTCGATCTCGAATCCCAGCACATAGCGGTTGTTTTCGAACCGCTTGCCGCTGCGCCATTCATCGGCAAGCCGCGTTTCGCGGGCGAGCGACGCCTCGAATCGGTGAAATTCTTCCGGCGTGAAATCGGTGGTTGTGATCTCTTCGCCCATCTGGCGTGACTTTCCCGCTTACCCGGTGGAATCGGCTGCGATAGTTTGTGCCGTCTACAATCCGATTGCGACAAAAACCGCAGCCGGTGCCGGCCGGGCGCATTCCTATCCTCTTCCTGCCGATGTCCTGATCCTGGATCAGACGCTCAAGGCATCGCGCAGATCTTGCAGATGGACGGGTTTTTGCAGGGTGGTGACGACTTTGGTCCCGGACAACGAGCTGAGCTTCTGTGCCATCTCCATGTAGTGTGGGTTGTAGCCGGTGACAAGGATGACCTTGGCATCGAAGGATTGCGACGAGAACCAGTTGAGGAATTCGATGCCGTCTTCGCCGGGCATCACGATGTCCAGAACCATCAGGTCGGGCACGAATTGATCAAGTATATCCCGGGCCGAGGCGCAGTCGTGGCAGATCTCTACGTCGTATCCGAAGGTCGCGCTGGCGGAGGATACGAAATTCGCGAATTCCGTCTCATCGTCGACAATCAACAGTTTTTTCGTCATGCCTTGCCTTGTTCCGGCCTGGGGCGGCGGAACAATCCGCAGCCTGAATCGCCCCGAAGCGATAGCGCGGTTTTGCCCCCAGTGCAGCGTGATCTTGGCCGGGTATGGTTAACCGAGGGTTAATGCGGGCCGTTCCGGCAGCGACGAAAAGGAATTTCCCTTGGTCGACGCCGGTCAAAGGTGGGAAGGGAAAGTTAGCGGTAGCGGTCCTGAAGTTCCGCGAGCGCTCCGGATCCCGGGCAGAGATCGTCGAACGGCAGGTCGACCAGGGGCGTGCCGACGGTCTTGTTGGCCTCGTGCATGTCCGGCCGGGTCTCGTCGATATAGAGAAGCCCGGTCACGATCCGGCCGTCTTCCTGGTTGCTCATGACGTAGTCGAAGGCACGGGCCCGGTCACGCGGGTCATAGTCGTCTCCGGCCTTCTTGAGGACGATCCGGCTGCCGTCGTGAAGGGTCACGTCAACGCTTTGGCCTTCATCGTATTCGGCGGTGATTTCCTCGCGATCGGGATCGATGAAATCGGCATCCGCGGCAGGCTGGAGATTCTGATAGGCGTATGCGTAGCTCATCGTCGAATCTTCGTGATCGTTGAACGTCACGCAGGGCGACAACACGTCGATCAGGGCGAATCCCCGGTGCGAGAGGCCGGCCTTGATCAAGGGCACCAGCTGCTTCTTGTCGCCGGAAAAACTGCGGGCGATGAACGTGGCGCCGAGCGACAGCGCCAGCTTGACCGGGTCGATCGGGACCTGGACGTTGGTCTCGCCTTTCTTAGGCACGGCGCCAAGCGCCGCCGAGGCGGAGAATTGGCCCTTGGTCAGACCATAGACCCCGTTGTTCTCGATCACGTAGAGCATATCGAGATTGCGCCGGATGGCGTGGGCAAACTGGCCCATGCCGATGGAAAGGGTGTCGCCGTCGCCGGAGACGCCGATGCAATGCAGAGCGCTGTTGGCCGCCTGGGTTCCGGTGGCGATGGAGGGCATGCGGCCGTGGGCGGTGTTGTTGCCGTGGGACTGGCCGAGAAAATAGGCCGTCGTCTTGGAGGAACATCCGATGCCGCTGATCTTGACCGCGCGGTGCGGCGGGATGGAGAGCTCGAAAAACGCCCGGGTCATGGCAGCGGTCACTGAATCGTGGCCGCAGCCGGCGCACAGCGTCGACATCGCGCCGTCGTAATCCGATCGGGGCCGGCCGAGGGCGTTGAGCTCGCGCCCCTCGTGGGGAACCTTGGGTTTGCGGATAAAGCTCATGCCGCTGCCTCCTTGGCCAGGGTATCCTGGATCGCGTTTTCGACCACCCGCGCGTCCATGGGCATACCGTCATATTGCAGGACCGATGTCAGCTTATCCTTCTCGACCGCGGTTTCGGTGAGCAGCATGCCCTTCAACTGCGCGTCGCGGTTCTGTTCGACCACGAAAATCCGGTCGTGATCGGCCAGGAAGGACTCCACCTTCCCGCTGAAGGGGAAGGCCCGCACCCGCATGTAATCGAGAGCGACGCCTTGGCGGCTCAGGCGATCGATTGCTTCGCGCACCGCGCCGTCGCAGCTTCCCACTGACAAGATGGCGCGCTTGGTTTTGGTTCTGGCCCGGCGCACAACAGGCGGTGGAACTAGATCGGCAGCCGTGCGCCATTTGTGACTCAGCCGGTCCATCACGTCCTGGTATTCGGACCCCACCTCGGTGCGTCCGCCATAGCGGTTGTGGCCGGCGCCGCGTGCGAAATAAACCCCCTTGGGATTGCTGCCGGGCAGCGTCCGATAGGGGATGCCATCGCCGTCGACGTCAAGATAGCGATAAAAGTTCTCGACCTTTTCCA
>JAHEKA010000323.1 GCA_024638585.1 Rhodospirillales bacterium | reverse complement strand
CCAGATCGGTGCAATGAAGGGCGCGAAGAGGTGGTTGGCATCCGTGCCGCCGCGGGCGCTATTCCATCCGCTCCAGATTGCCGAGGCGCAGGATCGCCTCGGTGACGATCTGCACGTCGGTCAGCATGTGCTCACGCGACTTGAACTCATTGGGCTTATGCGCCCTGCCGCGGCGCCCGGGGATGCCGGGGCCGAACTGCACCCCATTGGGGAGCTGACGGGCCGACGTATAACCGTTGGACGAGCGCGGCTTGGCATCGATCCCGGTCACGTCGCGGAAGGTCGAGAGCAATGCCTGAATCCACGGCCCTTTGGGGTCCCGGTACATGAACCGCTTGATCTTGATATCGATATCTACCCGGGTCCCCGTGCGTTGCTTCCAGGCCTCCAAGGGCTGGCGAATCTCGGCAATCAGAATATCCCGATCCTTGCCCCGTGGCGCCCGCGGATTGACCGCGAGATGCAGCGCGCCCTCCTTGACCTTGACGTAGGTGACAGGCGTCGTCAGCGCCCCCATGAAGGGATCTGAATACCCGATACCCAGCTTGCCGCCGAGATAATCGAGCCCCCAATTGTCCGACACGTAAGCGGCGGCGTCGGTGAAGTGGTTGGCCCTGAAGCGCGCGTCCCCGCGCACCTGATGAAGAAAGTCAAAAAGCCTGGAGGTCGGGTTGACGCCGCGCGAGGGACGGGCGGAATGGCTGCCTTCACCCTTCACCGTGAGGACGAGCCGGTCACGGGCGGCCTTGGAGTCCATCGTGAAATCGCCGCCCTTGGCCGCGATATAGCGCTTGGATGCGGGATCGAGGATGCGCTTGAGCGCCGCCGGGTCCGATGTGGCGATCCTCGCCCTGGCTTCGGCTGGGATCTGGTTGAGGACCACGCCGCCGGTGGCCTCCAGGATCTCGGGCCCGCTGCCGGTGCCTTTGCGCACGGGGAACTTCGCCATCACGACGCCGAAGCCCTTCTCCGCAACGCCCACGGGATAGCGCCCATCCAGTACCAGGTTATAAGGCGCCAGCTCGGTCTTCGACTTGTAGTATTCCGTGGCGGAGCCGCCGGTTTCCTCGGTGGTTTCGACCGCGAACCGGATGGTCCGCGCAATGGGAAACCCTTCCCGGGCGATGGTGCCCAGCACGTGGAGCGCCGAGACGATCGAGGCCTTATTGTCCGACGCGCCGCGCCCATACATGCGATCGCCGATCACGGTCAGCTTGAAAGGATCCAGCTTGGTCCCATCCTTGAGCACCCATTTGGCCGGGTCGACGGGCACGACGTCGCCATGGGTGAAGACGCCGATCGACCCGGCACCGGACCCTTTCAGCGTCACCTCGAAGATGCGGTGATCGAAATTGCGGAATGCCAGCCCGAACCGCTTCGCGATCGCCTCGATCTCTCGTCCCAGGCGGTGGATGTTGGGGTTCTGAAACTGAGGCTGGCCTTCCAACTTGGCGGTAGGGATGGCAACCAGCCGGGCCAGAGTTCTGACCAGTTCTTCACGGTACTTGATCCTGGTATAGAGGCCGAGCAGCCGGTAGAGGTTGAGGCGGTCCGCGGCGTCCAACGGGGTGCCCCCACGATGGCGGTCGATCGCCCGCTTCAGCCCCGCATGTCGCGTCTCGGTCCCGACCTGGTCGGCGAAATCGCGGAAGGCAGACGGCTGAGACGTCCCGAAACGCGCGAGAATGCCGTCGATCTCAGGCTTGGCGATGACCGACTGCGCCGCGGCACCTCCGCCAGGGGTGGCAGCGGACAGCATCGAGACGAAGACGAAGAGACCTGCCAGCCGGACACAGCGTGCCATGGTCGTTCCCTTCAAATGCCGCGCAAACCGGGCGCCGCAGGTGCTGCCGGGTTCAGCCGTAGCCCAGCGCCTCGAACACCACGCCGGGCGGGAAGGGCAGGTGCAACAAGTTGTTGAAGAGCGCCCAGGTCGCCCCGCCCGCGACGGTGGGCATGGCGATGGTGACGATCCAGCCTTCCCGGTGCCGCACGAGATAGAGGAACACCATCACCGGAATCGCGACGAAGAACCCGATCAGCCAGAGGGCAACGCCGAATCCATAGACCCAGAGGAAAAGCTCGAAGGTCCGCTTTTGACCCTCGGAGGAGGCTTCCTCTTCGGTGAAATCAACGTCGGCGCCGGTTTCCTTGGAATTCTCGGCCGGCGCGAAGAACAGCTCGCGCAGAAGCTGGTATCCCAAAAGCGCCAGGGCGATCGAGGCAATGGTATAGGGATACAAACGAGCCTGTTCCGGCATCTCCTGGGATTCATAGAAGATGTAGCCGAAGACGAGGATGAAAAAGATGGTCAGGACCGTCCGGATTTGAAAACGCATGCTCATCTCAAATCTCCACGTTCCGTTCCATGCGCTTGAAGTACCGGTCCTGCCACATCGGATACATAACCGACAAGACCAGCAACGAGAAGATGATCAGCACGCCCGGACGGAACAGGAAGCTCGCGCCGTAGAGCTGGACCGACGTCCACATGTAGCGTTCGGCAATCGGGCCGAGGACCAGGCCCAGCAGCAGGGGCGGGCGCGGCCATCCGGCGGCCCGCATGAAGTAGCCCAGCGTCCCGAACGCGATCATCACCAGAACGTCTTCGAACCGGCCCGATGCGGCGAAGCTGCCGATCACCGCCATGGCGAGGATCATCGGGATCATCAGCGTGGGGCGCAGCTTGGTCGCCATCGCCAGCTGCTTGGTGAAGGCAAGACATAGGAACGTGGTCATGATGCTGCCGATGAGCAGCAGCCAGATCATCGAGAACGTGACGTCGAGATCCTTGGTCAGCATATCCTTGCCCGGCGTGATGCCGACGATGATGAGGCCGCCGAAGATCAGCGCCAGGGTCGAGGACCCGGGAATGCCGAAGGCCAGGGTCGGAATAAGCGAGCCGCCTTCCTTGGCATTGGTCGCCGCATCGACGCCGATCACACCCCGGACGTCGCCGGTGCCGAAGGTCTCACGCGCGCCCTTGCAGGTCTGCTTGGCATGGCCGTAGGCAAACCAGTCCGCGACCGACGACCCAAGGCCCGGAATGATACCGACCCAGACGCCGATGAAGCTGCAGCGCACGATCAGCCACCAATGGGTAAACGCATCCTTGATACCCTGACGTCGCCCGGTCTTGAGGTCGCCCAGCGGCACATCGGAAATGCCGGTTCCCTTGCTGGCCATGTAGAGCATCTCGGGGATGGCGAACAGGCCGATGGTCATCGGCACCAGCTTGATCCCGTCGACCAGGTAAAGCTGATCGAATGTGAAGCGGTGGATACCCGTCAGCATATGCACGCCGATCATGGAAATGCCGAAGCCGAAGCCACCGACGATGATCCCCTTGACCGGGGCCTTGCCGCTGAGCGCGCCGACCATGGCCACGCCGATCATCACCAGCATGAAGAACTCGGGGGGCCCGAGCAGCAGCACCAGCGGCCGCAGCACCGGGATCGCCGCCAGCAGCACGAAGGCGCCAATCACCCCGCCGATGGCGGAGGAGGTGAAGGCCGCGGCCAATGCACGGGCCGCCTCGCCGTTCTTGGCCATGGGATAGCCGTCCATGATGGTGGCCTGGGACCCGCCGCCTCCCGGCACGGAGAACAGGATCGAGGTAATGGAATTTGCGGTGTTGGAAACCGCCCAAATGCTGACAATCAGCGCCACGGCTTCGAACTTGTTCAGCACGAAGGCAATGGGCAAGAGAAGCGCGATGGCCGTCTTGGATCCGATACCGGGCATCGCCACCAGGGTCGAGCTGATGATGATTCCGAAAGTCATCAGAAGGAACGCCTTCCAATGCAAGATCCCGATCAGGCCTTCAATGGCTGCATCGATCACGTGACTACCCCCGGCGGCCCGGTGCGGTTATCTCTTGCGGCAGCTTGCCGCGGTTTCCGGTGCCGCGTGTTTCAGGGGCCGACGCTAACCCAAACACCGCCGACTTTCAACGGGACTGGTGTTAACC
>JAHEKA010000322.1 GCA_024638585.1 Rhodospirillales bacterium | reverse complement strand
ACGTGAAATTCAGGCGTTCGGAAAGCTTGCGCAGGACCCCGGTGACCTGGCGGTGGACCCGGGTCGGCACGTTGGGAATGCGGTTGGTGACGACCAGCCAGTCGATGGGATTGGCGCCGAATTCGCCGCGCGCCTCGGACATATAGAGCACCATCTCGGAATAGGCGCTGGGACCGGAGATCTGATTGGCTTCCCGGTCGACACGGACCAGGGCATCGAGGTCGAGGAAGCTGGAATTCAGCGGCGTGATCAGGTTGTCGGCCAGCACATGGGCGGCGCGGCACAGCAAGTGGTCGCTGCCCGGCGTGTCGACGATGACGTATTGGCAATGGGACAGGCTGTCGAGCGCCGTCACCAGCTGGACCAGCTTTTCGTCGCCGGCCTTGTCCTCCTGCGCGTTGCGCGACAGGGTAATGCGGCGGTGATCGGTGAACGACATCCGCGCCGCGTCCTGTTCGTTCAGGGTGTAGCGCCTGCGGTTGTCGACGAAACGCGAAAACGTGCCCTGGCGGCCGTCGAGATCGATGGTGCCGACCCGGACTCCGGCAGCGGCAAGGCCGAAGGCGAGATGGATGGCGACCGTGGTCTTGCCGGAGCCGCCTTTTTCGTTGCCGAGAACCACCACCTGCGGGCGGTCCCGTTTGCCAAGCCAGGCGTTGAGGAACGGTTCAGCCATGGATTGTGCCCCGGCCCCGCCTAGTGAGACCTAGAGCGCCGCTTGGGGGCGCCGGGCTTGGGCGGTGCCAAGGTTATACTGGGGGAGAGCTCTGTCAGCCGGGTGCGGATGTCCTCTAGCAGTTCATCTTCGCGCCCCACCGCCTTGGCGGGGATGAAGCATTCCACCCAGGTGTTCCATTCATCCGGGTATTCGAGGGCGAAACGTTCGCAGGCCTCAAGTTCGCCGGTGCCCAATACGAAGCGCAGCCAGATCATGAGCTGCATGCCCGCGGGCTGGGTATTGTCGCTCATCAAGGGATCGAGGGTGCCGTCATCGGGGCGGACGGTCGGCCGCGTGCTGATCCCGCCCAATCCCGGGCTCCGCTTGGCCGCCGGCTGGGGTGCGGCGCCGCGGACACTGGCGTCGCCGGCCTGGATCAGGCCCTCGATATCCATATCGTAGTCCATGATCCCGGCGTCGAGCCGCCCGCGCTTGTCGCGCCGTGGCGCGGTGGCGCCCGGACGGGTGGCCTCCTCCGCCGACCGGAACGAGGGGAAGGGCGGTGGGGCGCCGGCGGCATCGCCTTCGATATAACCCGACTGGCGCAACACCATCAGCGCGGCCCGTGCCTGATCGGCGGAAAACCCGGTGAGGGTCTGGATCTCGCGCAGTTCGGCGGAAACCTTCGACGATTGCGTGACCTGATGGAACAGGGCGAACGCCACGCGCAGGCATTCAGCGGAAAGTCCGGAATCCCGGGCAAGAAGCGCGGGTACCGACTCTTTTTTCAATCCTGCTGCGAATCTGTACGACATTTCGGCCACATGTGGTGCTGATCTATTTTGAACTATACAATATACAGTCGTTTGGTACACTGCAAAATCCCAGGGAGAGACCGCTTCGTCTTGGTGCAATTCCTGGGGCGGGACATGAATTCTCTTGGATCGGCAGAGGGCGGATTCCGCCAGTTTCGCCGGTTTTTGGCCGCGAACGCCGGTCCGCGCTTCGGCCCCCGGATCGTCCTGTCCCGTATCCTGCGTATGATCCTTCCCAAGCCGGAAGTCAAGAATAAGGGAGTCGTTAAGTCTATGAAATTGATTGCCATTGCGTCGCAAAAAGGGGGATGTGGAAAAACCACACTGGCGGCCCATCTGGCCGTGGCGGCGGAAAACGCGGGCAACGGTCCAGTGATGCTGATCGATGCCGATCCGCAACGGACCTTGACCCAGTGGTGGGAGGATCGCAGCGCCGCCGGGACGTTCACGCCGGGACTGCTGAAGCGCACCGGCGGGGCCCCTGGCGAGGGGGAATTCAATCTGCTGTCGGACATGGAGAGCATGCGCGAATACGGCGCCAATTTCGTCTTCGTCGATACGCCTCCCGGCCTGTCCACCGAGATCCAGGAAGCGATCCGATATGCCGATATGGTCGTCATTCCGGTGCGGCCTTCACCTCACGATCTTCGGGCCAGCGCCGCCACCGTTGCACTGGCGCGGACCTTCGGCAAGGACACCATGTTCGTCCTCAACGGCGCGACGGTGCGCACGCGCATCTGCGCCGACGCGATCTTGGCCCTGGCCCAACATGGACCGGTGGCGCCGGTGATCGTCCATCAGAGGGTCGGCCTTGCCAGCTCCATGATCGACGGCGGCACTGCGACCGAGCTCTACCCGTCGTCCAAAGCGG
This sequence comes from Rhodospirillales bacterium, assembly GCA_024638585.1. Lineage (GTDB taxonomy): Bacteria > Pseudomonadota > Alphaproteobacteria > SMXQ01 > SMXQ01 > SMXQ01. Next base: position 1,630 of record JAHEKA010000322.1, on the reverse strand, counting down.
CGCAGGAAATCGGCAGCCTATGGCAGTTCCTGGCCGACCGCATGGACGGCAAGGTGGAGCTGGCGTTGCGCGAGGTGTGCTGAGCCGGCGTCCGGCTTTATTCCACGACGATCTTCGGGCCGCTCCTGTCGCCGCTTGATTCGGTCCGGTCCCAGACCGCTTCGGCAATCGCCCGGAAGCGTGTCGCGGCTTCCGAGTCCGGATTGGCGGCCACCACCGGCGTTCCGCCATCCGATGTTTCGCGGACCTCGATGGTGAGCGGGACCTCGCCCAGGAACGGCACGCCGAGCTGCGCGGCGCAGTCCTTCGCACCGCCATGGCCGAAAATGTGGGATTCCCCGCCGCAATGGGGGCACAGGAAGCTCGACATGTTCTCGATCACCCCCAACACCGGGACGTTGACCTTGCCGAACATGGCGACCGCCCGGCGCGCGTCGATCAGGGCGATGTCCTGAGGGGTGGAGACGATCACGGCACCGGCCAGCGGCACCCGTTGTGCCATGGTCAGCTGCGCGTCGCCGGTGCCGGGCGGCATGTCCACCACCAGCACATCCAGCGGCCCCCAATTCACGTCGCGCATCATCTGTTCCAATGCGCCCATGACCATCGGGCCGCGCCAGATCATCGCGGTATCCTCGTCGATCAGGAAACCGATGGACATCGCCTTGACCCCGTGATGTTCGATCGGCTCCATGACCTTGCCGTCGACGGATTGCGGGCGGTCGGCGATGCCCAGCATGCGCGGCAGGGAAGGGCCGTAGATATCGGCGTCCAGGATTCCCGTGGCAAGGCCCTGTGCGGCCAATGCCAGGGCCAGGTTGACGGCAACGGTTGACTTGCCGACACCGCCCTTACCGGAGGCCACGGCGATGATGTGGCGGACATTGGGCAGCAGGGACGCGGGCTGTCCGGTGCCCTCCGGTCCCGGCCCGTGGCCATGCCCCGGTCCATTTCCATGCGCGCCGCCGGGGGGCCCGGGAGGGCCGGGCGCGGCTTGGCTCTGGGCGGGGCGTTCGGCGGTCAACACCGCGGTCACCGAGATCACGCCGTCGAGCGCCATCACCTTGTCTTCGGCCGCCTTGCGCAGGCCTTCCAAAGCGGGCCCGCGTTCCGGGTCCACCTCGATGGCGAAGCCGACATTGCCGTCGCGCACCACCAGACCCTGGATCATGCCGAGGCTGACGATGTCCTGGCCGCGATCGGGGTCGTGCACCTCGGCCAGGGCCTTGCGGATATCTTCTTCGCTGATTCCTGGCTGTCTGTCGTCCATGTCTCCGCCCGCCTAAATAGAATGTTCGTCGTGACCGTGCCGTCGCGGCTGGCGCCGTTGCTTCCCCAGCCAAGCTGCCGTATAACGCTGGGTATAGATGAGGCGGCTCCGTTTGCAAAGGCAAACGCAGGTGATTCAAGGCGCGCCCATTATTTTTGTTCCGATCGTGACAGAGAGGTGAGACCCATGCCGTGGACCAGTCAAGGCGGAGGGGGCGGAAGCCCCTGGGGCAGCGGAGGCGGAGGCGCCGGAGGCGCCGACGGTGACGACGCTGACGACGGCGGATACGACGCCGACGGTTCAAGGCACGTTCGATGAAACGGACGGCACGGTGACGCAGGTTGTGGTCAACGGCGTGAC
>JAHEKA010000321.1 GCA_024638585.1 Rhodospirillales bacterium | reverse complement strand
GACGGGCCGGAGGATGCCTTCGCGCTTGCCTCCCGGGGCGGGGGATCGCTGGCCGCATCGGTGTTCACCGGCGACAGGGATTTCGCCCGGGACGCGGTCGCCGGCATCGGGACCGACCATGGGCGGGTACTGGTGGTCGACGAAAGCGTCGGCCGCGGCCAGACCGGCCATGGGAACGTCATGCCGCAATGCGTCCACGGCGGCCCGGGCCGCGCCGGAGGTGGGGAGGAGCTTGGCGGACTGCGCGCGCTTGGCTTTTATCACCAGAGGCTGGCGGTGCAAGGGCGGGTTGATTGGCTTGAGGAGATCGCCGGCGGAGCCGTCGAATGGAGCGGCTGAACCGACCCTCGAAAGCGGCTTCCGGGAGGGCCCGGACAGTCAAAGAAACGGTCGATCTCGGCTATAACAAAACGTTACCAAACGTATAGAAAAATACTAATTGACGTATATCAGGCTGGTGGGGAGGATGGCCGGAAATCAGAGTTCAAAGGCACCGCAAAAACACGGGCTTCCCCGGTGTTGCGAAAGGCGGTCCGCACAGACCCCTCCCCGCACGCCCCCACCGGGATCACCGGGAAGAAACCGCCGGTGCTTTGCCTATACTGATCGCCCGCACGTCATACCAGGAGACCCGGTCAATGAGCACGAACTTGGACGATATCAACAGGGCCGTCGTTGAAATGGCGGACGACAAGTTTCTTGTCGATCCCTATATGAACTGGGCCACCGGGGAAAACATCCCCATCGTCGAGGATTTCGGCATCGACCTGAAGACGGTGGAGACCAGGCCCTGGCCCCGCATGGGGGTCGACGGCTGCTTCGCCCATCTCATCGGACGGGGCGATTTCCTCGCGATCTACGTGTTGGACATCCCGCCGGGCGGCAAGACCGCGCCGCAGCAGTTCATGTTCGAGGAAGTCTTCTACGTCATCGATGGTCACGGCTCGACCACCGTGGAGACCTATGACGGGCGCACCCACAGCTTCGAATGGGGCCCAAAGAGCCTTTTCGCCCTGCCGCTCAACTGCAAGTACCAGCATTTCAACGGGTCGGGCTCGGAACGGGCGCGCATCTATTCGTGCAACAACGCGCCGCTGGTGATCAACCTTTACCGCAACAACGATTTCGTCTTCGACAACGGCGCCAAGTTTCCCGAGCGCGAGAGCGAAAACGACTATTTCGCCGGCGACGGCGAACTGATCCCGAAGATGCCGGGCCGCCACATGTGGGAGACCAATTTCGTTCCGGCGCTGGACACTTTCGAACTGCAGAAATGGGACAAGCGCGGCGGCGGCAGTTCCAACATCATGTTCTCCCTCGCCGACGGCACCATGCACGCCCATTGTTCGGAAATGCCTGTCGGCACCTACAAGAAGGGCCACCGCCACGGCGCCGATTTCCACGTCATGTGCTGCACCGGCCAGGGGTATTCGATCCTGTGGTACGAATTCGAAAAGGACCTGGTGCGCGTCGATTGGGACCATGGGGTGGTGTTCGCGCCGCCGGACCAGATGTTCCACCAGCATTTCAACACCTCACCGGAACCGGCCCGCTACCTCGCCATCGCCATGGGCAGCCTGCGCTATCCCATGCTGGCCGAGAAGAAGCGCGTCTGGCTCGGCATGGATGTCGACGTGAATGTCGGCGGCAACCAGATCGAGTACGAGGATCAGCATCCCGAAGTGCACAAGATGTTCCTGGAGGCGCTCGCCCAGAACGGCGCGAAGTCCAACATGGCGAAGCTCATCGACGAATCGGAGTACCGCGACGACCCCGCCCTGGCCAAGGCGCTTGCGGACTGACGGCGGGACTGATCGACGGACGGAACCGGCCGGCGCCGGTCCGAAGTGAAGATAGAAGTTCAATCAACATGGGATAGGGAACCATGGCTACCGTAACCAAACCGACCGACACCGGATCCACATCCGCTGCGCCAGAGCAAATCCGGGACCTCCGGGGCACGCTCGAATTCCTGAGAGCCGAAGGCGACCTGATCGAGACCGACAAGGAGGTCAATCCCGATCTTGAGATCACCGGCCTGCAGAAGCATTTCGACGGCGGCCCCTGCATCCTGTTCAACAACGTCAAGGACAAGCCCAACGCGCGGGCCATCACCAACCTGTTCGGCAACATCAAGGTCGTCGAAAAGATGTTCGGCTGGACCGACTCCAAGGACCGTGTGAGAAAAGTCGCCGACGCGATCGAGCGCCCCATTGCCCCGGTGGAAATCTCCCAGGATGAGGCCCCGGTTCAGGAACACGTCATCACCGATGACATCGATCCCAACAAATGGCTCACCGCCATCCGCCACACCGAGCTCGAATCCGAGCTCACCGTGGGCTCGGGCATCTCCTGCGTGATCGGCGACTATTTCGACGGCGGCAGCCATATCGGATACAACCGCATGAACTTCCGCTGGGGCGATGTCGGAACCTTCCAGATCTCGCCGGGCTCCCATATGTGGCAGATCATGACCGAGCATTACCGGGACGAGGAACCGATCCCGCTGACCATGTGCTTCGGCGTACCGCCGGCATGCACCTATGTCGCTGGCGGCGGGTTCGATTACGCCATCCTGCCCAAGGGCTATGACGAGGTTGGCCTGGCCGGCGCCATCCAAGGAGCGCCGGTGCGCATCGTCAAGTGCCGCACCATCGACGCCTACACCCTGGCCGATTCGGAATACGTGCTGGAAGGCTATCTCCATCCCCGGGACAAGCGCTACGAGACCAAGGAATCGGAAGACGCCGATGTCCAGGGCCGCTACCACTTCCATCCGGAATGGGCGGGCTACATGGGCAAGGCCTACAAGGCGCCGACCTTTCACGTCACCGCCATCACCATGCGCAAGCCGGAAACCAAGCCGCTCATTTTCCCCTTGGGCGTGCATACGGCCGACGACGCCAATATCGACACGAGCCTGCGCGAATCGGCGATGCTGGCGCTGTGCGAGCGTCTGCAACCCGGCATCGTGCAGAACGTCCATATCCCCTACTGCATGACCGACTGGGGCGGGGCCATCATCCAGGTGAAGAAGCGCAACAAGATCGAGGAAGGCTGGCAGCGCAATTTCCTGACCGCCATCCTCGCCTGTTCCCAAGGCGCGCGCCTGGTGATCGCCGTCTCCGAAGACGTCGACATCTACGACATGGACGACATCATGTGGTGCCTCACCACACGGGTGAATCCGCAGACCGATATCCTCAACCCGCATCCCGGCGGCATCGGCCAGACCTTCATGCCGGCCGAACGCATGACGGCCGGCGGCCAGCAATGGACTGCGTCCAATACGGTATTCGAAGGCGGCATGGGCATCGACGCCACCGTGCCCTACGGCTATGAGAACGATTTCCACCGTCCGGTCTATCCGGTGGACAGGGTCAACCCGAAGGACTTCTTCACCGACGATCAGATCGCCGAGATGAAGTCGCGCATGCAGGGCTGGGTTCTCTCCCTGGCCCGCACCGGCCGCTAGGCCGGCAGCGCCGGGGGTCCGGGGGCCAGGACAGGCGGGACAGAGGAGACCGCTCACATGCTGTTGGAGCCCCTCCGGGTTCTCGATTGTACCGGCGAACTCGGCTGGCTGGCCGGGCGTTTGCTAGCGGACCTCGGCGCCGACGTCGTCAAGATCGAGCCGCCGGGGGCGCAGCTCTCGGCCCCCGACTGGCGGGGTACCAACGCGAACAAGCGGCTGCTCTCCCTCGACCTCGATAACGAGGACGGCCGTGCCGCGTTCCTGCGGCTAGCGGCGGAAGCCGACATCCTGTTGGAAACCGCCCAGCCCGGTACCGACCTCTGCGCCTTCTTCGATCTCGATGAATTGCAGGCCGCCAATCCCCGCCTGATCCACGTCTCCATCACACCGTTCGGGCGGACCGGTCCCCGGGCCCAATGGCAGGCGTCTGACATCGAATTGATGGCCGCGGGCGGCGCCATGTCCCTGGCCGGCGAACCCGACGGCCAGCCGCTTCGCGTCACCGCCCCGCAG
>JAHEKA010000013.1 GCA_024638585.1 Rhodospirillales bacterium | reverse complement strand
CATGCATAAGGAACGCACCAAGGTCCTCCGTGCCACCTATCGCCTTGCCTTCGAAAGCAAGGAGCTGCGCGCTGAAGCGAAAAAGTCGCGCCGCCCGATCGTGCCCCTTTATGGCGACGACGTAACGAAACTGGTGCAAGTAACCATGAACCAACCGCCCGAGCTGGTCGCCCTTCTGAAGAAGATCACCAATATCAAGGTGGCGATGACGAAGACCAAGGCCACGGTCAAGAAGGTGGTGCGCAAGGGGCGCCGGTTGGTGGTCGACGCCAAAGGCAAGGAACTTAAGGTCAAGATCTCACGCTCGCGGACGACCGTAAAGATCGACGGCAAGAATGCCAAGCGCGCCGCCCTCAAGGTGGGGATGGCCTGCGAGATTTCCTGGCCCAAGGTGAATAGTGAGGCCAAGGAAGTCAGTTGCACCAATAAATAGGCGCAAGAATGTCAGCGGCTTGGCGGGATCCGTAGGCGCGGGACCATCAACGGGAAGCTTCAGATGGCGTCTCGGGCCTGTTCCGCCAAGCCCAGGTCCACCAGCATTTTCGCGACGATTTCCTGCCAGTTCAGGATTTCGGACCGATCGATCGCGTTCCGGTCCACCTTGCAGGCTTGCTCAACCGCCGCGATGATCGATGCCTCATCCCCGGGGTCGTAGCCCTTCACGTGCTCCTGGCCATTCTTGCAAAAATGAGGGGCGAGAATGGGCAGGCGGGCATAGGTGTACTGCACCAGCTTGAGGCTGGATTCGGCCAGGTAGCGAAGCTCTGCGCGATCGAGATAGGGCGCGATACCTAGGTCCGCGTGAACGATGTAGTCACGCAACGTTTTGAACGGGACCTCCCCATGGGAAATCAGGTTGTCATGGGACGCCAGATCGCGAAGGTCCATCCTGCCGAACGCATGGAATGTGATTTTCGGGAAGTTCCGCACCATGGTCGCCAGCGATTCGCGGTCAAATACCATGTCGCCGGCCACCACTGCATGAATCCCGTCACCGTCATATGGACTGGGAACCGGCACATCGAAGAGATCTTTCTGCAACCCCTGCAAGACGTGTGATTTCTTCACGCTGGGCGGATAGGCTGCCAACACCGTCGGCGACGGTGACGTGACCAGGTCATAGTCAGCCAATGTCTGCCTTTCGATTTCCGTCAGGATGGGATGCATCCCAATCGCGTCCAGTGGATCGCAGGCGCGGTAAACGAATTTGGCGCTTGGCGCCAATTGTTTGAGCAATGGGAACAAGGCGACCGCAGAACAACTTTCGATCAAGACAAGCTCCGCCTCGCGCGCTTTTTGGCGCACCGAACCGGGCAAAAGATGGGGGTAGCGGCGGTACAGGGGGGCGGTCATGCGGGCAACGAGCTTGACGCCCCCGGTTGCGGGATGAAAGACGGGCACCCAAACGAACGCCGAGAGATTCTCTCCAACGTCGATCCAGGTGTTCCGTTTTTTCCTTGGAACCGCTTTCAACCTTGGCACCCGGGCGAGGGCGGACAGAAGGCTGAGTTGCGTCGTCACGAAATCGGTTTGCCAACCAAGACCGGCCAATTCCTCGGCGATAAAGTTCATGCTTGCCTTGCGCGCGCCAAAGCCGAACGTGTGGTAGCTGAAAACTAACGCTTTACGCGAGGATCGAGGCACTTGTCCGGGACTCCAATCTAGATCTCCGACTGCGCACCGCCGTTCTCCCGGGCGCGAAAACAGGAACCGGGAAAATCCGCAGGGTTATCGCTTTTTCGGCCGATGCATCCGCGTCACGCGGACAAGCCGTCAAAACCAACGAGCCATGACGACTAATATATTATCTAACTGATTTTAAGAAATTTCTTACCGATCACGCGTTTGGTGTCATCGACAGGAATTTCCCGGCTTCTCTTTTCGCCGGGTTCAAACGCAGTTTGGGACATCATGTCGCGATGCGGAACAAAGTCCTATTCAAGTATTCGATTGATGCCAAGAGTGCCTTGGTGCGCAAGCCGCAGGGTAGGGGGAACCCCCCGGGGACGTGGGCTCTGTGGAACCAAGGCGAAGGGGCCGTGGATGCCGATTTTCACGGATGGTCACAAGAAATGCACCAAGGGCACGGGCGAGCGATAGGGACCGACCGATCCGGGTGTCCCTTTGTCCCGAAACGGGCGATCCGGACGCGCTGCCATGGCTGACACAAAGGCCAGGACCGATGCCGGGATGCGCGTCGAACGGCAGTCCGGCGATGGAATCGCTTTCGAAAGCGCCGCCAGAGTGGGGCCGCCGGATTGTGGTGAAGAGGTGCAATTCTATGAACGGACGACCAAGCCGGCGGCTCGTCCGAAACTGATCAGAAAGAGGGACATCGGCGAGGCCGGCCTTCTGGCGGTGATGGCTGCATTTGCCGCGACCCGTTCGCCGGAATCCTGGCCTGGCTTCTGCCACCGGATCACGCGGCTCCGTCATCACCGGCTGATCCGAAGCCTAGGGCCGTTCAGCGATGGTTTTCGTGCGGTCCTGGGCCAGGCGGCGGCGGCCGACGCAGAGCAATATTTCGATCAATGGTGGGACTCTCAGCATCGCCGCCGCATGATGCTGGTCCGCGAGTATGTCGGCGGCGGTCCGGTCGGATTTACCCTGACCGGGCGACAGCACCTGGATGCCGCCCTCGCCCTCGGCCGGGGCGTCATCCTTTGGGCTGCACCCTTCACGTCACACACCCTGGCGGGAAAGCGAGGGCTTTTCGAGGCGGGAATTCATGCCTATCAGGTGTCCGCACGGCACCACGGATTTTGGGATACCTACACCAGGTTCGGCGATCGATACCTCAACAGACTCCTGGTTCGCGCCGAAAACCGGTATCTCGCCGGCCGCCTGAACTTCGAGCGGGAAGACGCAGGCATGCTTGTCCGCAGGATCATGCGGGTCCTCAAGACGGGGGCACCGGTGCTCCTGACAATGAACCTCTATGCAGGCCGTTCGTTTGTAGAGATGCCGTTCGGCGAGGCGGGATTTGTCAGCATGTCAACGACACCAATCGCCTTGGCGCTGCGCGGGCGGGTGCCATTGTTGGTGTTGTCGACGATCGAACGGGAGCCGCTCCGCCATTACGAAATTCGCATCAGCCCGGATTTGGCGGCTGACGAATCTGCCGTGGACGAGGCCAGCGCCGCCGGCCATGATTTTCCTGCGATGGCGCGGGTTGCATTGGGGGCGCGGGATGAGCTGCTGGCCGCCGTCATCGAGGCGCCGGACCAGTTTTTGAGTTGGCCGCCGCTTGCGCGCTCGGTCCTGGGCCAACCGGATTAGGGCGGCATGGCGATTGGGGGGCTGCCGCCCCGCCTCAGCCACCACCCCGGCGGTCCCGGTAAGGACCTGTTTACCAAAACTAAACGTCACTCACTTATTGTCGATGCGGTTCCAATGGTTGGGGCCGGGGGAATTTGCGTCGCAAACGGTGGTTTGGGCCCTTGCGGCCCCTGGCGGTCTGTTTCAGGCTGCGCACCTCTATAGAGGATTGGGAATGTCACTCCACATTGCCTTGGCGATCGCTCCAGGGGGAGAGCCCGAGCCGGACCGATTGGCGACGCGGCTCTGCGAAATCTGGAAACAGCGGGGACACCGGATCTCGTTGACCTCGGCGCCTTTCGTGGATGCCGATTGCGTTCTTCTCCACATCGATTCGACAATCATTGAACCGGAAAGGATTCCCAAAATGCCGCCGACGACGCTGTTCCTCAATAAGAACGTGGTGGACATATCCAAGCGGCGGGTCAGCCGAAATCTCGTCTCGCCCGAGGATGAATATTCGGGCCCGGTCATCGTCAAGACCAACGACAATTTTGCCGGCGTGCCGATTTGGCCCGAGACCAAGCGCCACAGGATACACAAAGCCCTGCGGCACGCGGCCAACGAGAAGACCTGGCGATACGTGCGCATGATTCCCAGGACCACTTACCCGATCTTGCGGAACAAGTCCGAAGTGCCGGGTTGGGTCTGGCGCCGCGAGGATATCGTCGTTGAGCGTTTCATGGCCGAGATGGAGGACGATCTTTACGTGCTTCGCGTATGGATCTTCCTGGGCGACCGGGAATATGGGGCCAAACTCTATAGCCGCGTCCCCGTGGTAAAGAGCCGGGGTCTGGTCCGCTACGAATACCTGACGGAGTTTCCCGAAGAGCTGCGCCGGGAGCGAGAGCGGCTCGGCTTCGATTTCGGCAAATTCGACTACGTGCACGAGAACGGCAAGCCGCAACTCCTCGACGCGAACTCCACGCCTTCGATCCATGGCGATCTCGAACCATCGCCCAACCTCCTGAATCTGGCCGATGCCCTGCCGGAACTTATGGGCGGGCGGGGCTGACAATGGTTGTCCTGGACAAGGATTTCGCGGCCCTGCATCCACCCGGCACCGCCTATGCGGCCTGCAGCAGCACGAAAGAAGCGGGGCGGATTTACCAGGAGGAGTGGCGGTCGGAATCCATCTCCGGGGTGGTGATGACCTGTCTGGGGCGTATGCCCGCGATGTGCCACCGCAACGTCGCGACCGACGCGGCCCTGGATTTCTTTCGTCTAGCCGGTATCGAACCACCTTCGCAACTGCGCACCTACGGTTCCGACGACGAGGCGTTGGCGGTGGCACGGGGCTTCGCCGCCGATGGGCTGCGGCTGGCGACCATATACCCGCATATCGAACCGATCCGAGCGCTGAACGCCGAACTCGTCGATCCCGCGCTTTATGATTGGCTCAACGACAAAAGCAATATCGAGCACCTCTGTCCGGCCCCATTCATCCCCAAGCGCCGGGTCTTGAGCCGCGAATGCGTGCCGAGCCTTCGGCCCGGCGAGCAGGTCTACCCGCTCGTTGCCAAGGGGGCGGTGGCGGGGGCTAACGGCTCCGGCGAAGATGTCCGAATCTGCGACAATGAGAAGGACCTTGCCGCGTTTCTGTCTTGGTTTGAGGGCATCCCCGTTTTCAAAGCCTTGATCCTGGAGGAGGTGATCGGGTTCACCACCACTTGGTGTCTGAACTATGCCGTCCTCGACCAGGAGATTTGTTGGCTCGGCGGCGCCGAACAACTTTTCAGCGGCCCCGGGGAACAGTCGGGCAGTTGCATCGATCCTGCGCTTCGACCGCCGGCGGAAGCGGTCGATATTGGAAAGGACATCTGTGCCGCCGCCCAGGCGAAGGGCTATCGGGGTTTTGCCGGTCTGGACATGTGCGTCGATGCAGATGGCCAAATATTTTTCTTCGACCTGAATTTCCGCCTTGCGTCCAGCACATGCTTTATTTTGCTTTCCGCCGCGATGGAGGATCAAGGCCTGGTCGGCGTGACCGTTGGCGGCGAGTTCCAGGGGTCGATATCAGACGTGTTGCCCGGTTTGGAGGATCTTGCCCGGGCCGGGCGTTTCGTTCCCCTGCGGCTCTATGAGGGCACGGCATCCAAACTGGCTGATGCGCCCGGTGTGGTCACCGGCTTCGTGCGGGGAGACGACCGGGATGGCGCGCTGGATCTCGCCAAAGAATTTAAAAGCCGGCTGAACCAATAATGTTATAAATCAAAGACTTCCTGCCTCGTGCCCACCGCAGGCGGGCTTGGGAACGGGGCCAAAAAGCTTAGTGGTGTTGCCGCCACGAAGGACAAAGCACACTTCCAATGTCTTCTCCCCTATCCGCCATACGGCAAAACAGGTTCGTTTCCTATTGGGGCCTGCTGTCGCCCGCGTTCAAGTTCCGCAGCATCTCTATACTCGTTCTCACACTGATCGGCACCGCCATGGAGACCATCGGCATTGGTCTCGTGATTCCCGCTGTCGCCTTGATGACTTATGAGAACATCACCGACAGATACCCCGACATAGCGCCTCTGCTGGCAGCGATAGGCAATCCCTCCCAACAGAAGCTGGTCGTTATCGGCGTGCTTCTGCTTTTGTCCTTCTTCGTCCTGAAAGCCATCTATTTGGCCTTTATGGTTTGGAAACAGTCGAAATACATTTTCGACGTGAAAGCGGATGTCTCACAGCGCCTGTTCGAAAAATACCTGTGTGAGCGGTACGAAGACCATCTTCAACGCAACACCGGACATCTCATTAGAAATATCACGAGTGAAGCTGCGGAATTGGTGAACCGCTTCCTGCATCCGGCGATGTTGATCCTGACGGAGGTCTTGGTCTTGATCGCCGTTACGGCCTTGCTCTTTTACATACAGCCCATCGGTGCGACGCTGCTTTTCATCACGACCGCCTTCGCGATCTACCTCTTCCAGTCCGTAACACGAAAGCGGCTGCAGGCATGGGGGAGCCAGCGTCAGCGCCATGAAGGTCTGCGGATACAAAGAGCACAGGAAGGCCTGGGCGGCGTGAAAGACATCAAGGTCCTGGGACGGGAGCGCGAATTCATAGAGCAGTACCGGGAGCACAACCTCTCCAGCGCTTTCATCGACCGAAACCGGCTCGCTCTCGCACAGATCCCGCGCCTGTGGCTCGAAACGATCGGCGTATTGGGCTTGACGCTGCTGGTTATCGTCGTCGTCGCGCGGGACCAATCCACGGCATCCCTGATACCCACGATCGGCGCATTTGGTGCGGCGACGTTTCGCATTCTCCCCTCGGCGATCCGTTTGCTCGGTGCTCTGCAGTCCGTGCGGTATTCGGTGCCGGTGATTGATCTCATCAACAAGGAACTTGGGGACGTTTCGTCGGAAGCGCCTGGCGCCGATGGGGACAAGATTGCCTTCGGTAAGGAAATCGTGGTGTCCGATCTGTCCTACACCTACCCCGGGGCCTCCGCCCCGTCGCTGAGTGGTCTCACATTCACCATTCACAAAGGCGACAGTGTCGGCGTGATCGGGGCAAGCGGCGCGGGGAAAACGACGCTGGTTGATATCTTGCTTGGCTTGCTGACACCGACGTCGGGGCGAATCCTGGTGGATGGCAAGGATGTGCGGAGAGACTTGAGAGGTTGGCAGGACCTCATCGGCTATGTGCAGCAAAGCATCTTCCTGACCGACGATACGTTGCGCAGAAACATCGCCTTCGGCCTGCCCGACGACGCCATCGACGATGAGGCCGTCCGCAGAGCCGTTGACGCCGCGCAACTGTCCGAGCTCGTTTTGACGTTGCCAGATGGCTTGGAGACCCTGGTGGGTGAGCGGGGCGTCCGGTTTTCGGGGGGGCAGCGCCAGCGCATCGGCATAGCGCGGGCGCTCTATCACGAACCGCCCGTGCTCGTCCTCGACGAGGCGACCAGCGCGCTCGATGTGGAAACCGAAAAGGAAATCATGGACTCCATATTCGCGCTCCAGGGCACCCGTACCGTGGTAATCGTCGCCCATCGCCTGTCGACCGTCGAACATTGCGACAGAATACTGAAGCTGGAGACCGGAAAACTGGTTGGCGCGAGCCCGGTAGAGGGTTGAGAAGTCGCGCGGCATCATCATTCGCGGACTTGCCCAGGCCTTTCGATCAAACGGAGGGCCGATCGATCGTTCCGCCCTGGCTCATACCTGTGCCGTCGTCCCGAGAAGAACGAACGGGGGTTAGCCCCCGGCACGGGGACTGACCCTGCGGGGCCCGGCCGCCGATGGCCCGCACGCGCCGGTATGGCACCGGGTGGCCCCTATTGTAGAATTGGCGGTGTAGGATCGGGGTAGCGGAACATCAGGGGCGGGCGGATCATTCGCATCCTCAACATCATGATGGGCAAGGGCCAGGGTGGCTTGGAGCGGGCCGGGGCCGATTGCCACGAGGCACTGTCCCTGGCCGGCTGCGAGGTCGTCTCGGTGATCCATGCGGCCTCGCAACTGACCGATGTCTATCAACGGGCGGGGGAGACCATTGCGCTTTGCAGCCTCGGCGCCTGGGATGCCCTGGCGGCGTACAGGCTTCGGCGCAAGCTCGGGAACCGGACCTTCGACGCGTTGGTCGTCCACGGTAACCGGGCGCTTTATCTTGCCAAGCGCCTGCGGCAGAAGGCGCCGGTGATCGCTGTCTGCCACACGACGAATTACAACATCCTCAAGGCCCTTGATCTGATCGACGGCGCCATTGTCCTGACCGGGCATTATTTCGACGTCTTGACCGGGGCAGGGTTTCCCCCCGAGCAAATTCGAACGGTGCCCAATTCCATCCGTCTTGGCGATGAGCCCGGCGATCCGCCGGACCGTGCCGTGCCGGTCATCGGCGGCCTCGGCCGGCTGGTCCCCAATAAGGGGTTCGACGTCCTGCTCAAGGCGCTGGCGATATTGAAAGCGCGCAGCATCCCCTATCGCTGTGTCATCCATGGCGTCGATGAGGCGGGCAGCGTCGCGGCGTTCGAGATTATGCGCGACCAGCTTGGCCTCGGCGCGGAAGAGGCCGCGTTCCCGGGCTGGACCGACCAACCGCAGGCGTTCCTGCGCTCGATCGATATCTTCTGCCTGCCGAGCCGCAGGGAGGTGCAGAGCCTTGCCCTCCTTGAGGCGCTCGCCGCCGGACGGCCCATCGTCTGCGCCCGGGTGCCGGGCCTGGAGCAGGTGTTCACGGTCGGCGTCGAGGGCCAATTCGTCGATATCGAGGACGAAACCGGGCTGGCCGATGCGCTCGGCGTCCTGTTGCAGGACCGGGACAGGCGGCTGGCCATGGGACGGGCGGCACGCCGCCGCGCCCGGGACTTCGACATCTCCGCCGTCGGCGCCCGGCTGCGCACCGCCTTGGAAGACTTGGCCGGGGCCGGGCCATCCGAAAACGGCGCGCCATCCCAACACGCTCGGTCGTGAAGCGTGGGCCTCGATCGAGGCCGCTCCCTACTGCTGCCTTACTTGCCGGCCGCTTTTCGCAGCGGCCCCATTGAAAACACGAAATCCGCGCCTTTCATCCAGGCGTGGCAGGCGAAGCAGCGCTTGATATTCGCTTTAGTGCGGCGGCTGCCGTCGACCTTGAACGAGGCATATTCCCAGTTGCCGTTCCGCATGGCTGGCGGGTAAGTGGCACCCCAACCGTCGCGCTTTTCCATGACTAGGACGCCTTTCTTCTTGGTCTTGATGTAGCGTCCCTTGCCATCCTTCACCGCGGTTTTCTTGCCGTCGGTCTTGACGAACCAGTCCTCGCGAATGATGATCGTGCCGCTGGGCAGCGGTTTTCCCGCTTTGATCGCGGCGAGGGCGTTCTTGTTGATGAAGAAAACCCGGTGCGTCGGCCCGCGCTTCTTGCTGGGTTTGTCGATCGAATGATAGCGGACGAAGGTGTCGCCATATCCTTTCGGAAACGCGACATTGTCCGCCCCCGCCTGGGCCAGGCCGGCGGCCCCGGCGATCATCAGAGTGGTCAGGGCACAAAGCTTTCCCATGCGCTCATCCTCCCTTTGGTCGTGGCGTCCCGCGCCACGAAGAGGAATTCGACTGCAGGTGTCATGTCCGGTCAAATGACAAGATCGTGATGCCGGGCGGAGGTGCGTCGCCCCCCGGCCTCAATCGACGCGGGAATACTTGGCGGAGATCAGCACCACCATCATGCAGAGGATGGTGAAGATGGCGGAGGTATAAAAGATCCACGCCGGCACGCCGCTGTCGATCATCAGGCCGAAGACCAGCGGTGCCACCGCTTGACCGATGGTCTGGCCCGAGAAGACGAACCCGAACACCTTGCCGATGGCGCCCTTGGGACTGGCGCGGCGGATCAGCATGTCCCGGGCCGGGCCGATCAACCCGTGGGACAGCCCGGCGAAGGTGAAGATCACCACCAGGGCGATCACCGGGAGGCTGAAGGCGCCCACAAACACCAGCACGACCGCTGAAAGTGCCAGGCCCACCGCCGCGATCATCTCATGGCGGCGCGTATAGTCGGCGAGCCAACCTCCGACCAGGACGCCCGCGGCGCTGGCCACCAGGAAGGCCGTGAAGGCGGCATTGGCGGCGGTCGCCGCCGTGGTGTGGGTTTCCACCAGGCCGGCCACGGCAAAGTTGCGCAAGCCCCCGCTCGCCAGGGTGTTCATGCAGTAATAGAGGAACAGGAAGAGGATGGCGGGAGAGGTGAAGACGTAGCGGACGATCTCCCAGGTGGATTGCTCCTCGGCGTCCTCCGCCGAGGCCTCGGCTTGTCGCTTGCGGCGGCCCTGGGGCACCGAATCTTCGGCGATGTACTTCCATTGGGTCAACAGGCCGGCCAGGATGACGAACCCGGCGATGCCCGCCACCATCAGCGAGACCCGCCAGTTGAAGTAGGCGGTGATGGTGATCAGCACGGCGGGTGCGATGGCGCTGCCGAGATTGCCCGAAAACGAATGCAGGCTGAAGGCCCGGCCCATGAAGTTGTCGTCCATGCTGGCCGACAGGATGCTGTAATCGGCGGGGTGGAAGGCCGAATTGCCGATGCCCAATACGATTCCGCCGGCCAGGATCATCCAGTAATCCACCGCCGTCGCCGTCATCATCGTGCCGATCGCGCACATCGCCAGGCCGATGCTGAGGATCATCTTGGCGCCGTAGCGGTCGACCAGGATGCCGGCCGGCATCTGCAGGCCCGACGACATGATGCCCCGCAGGCTCAAGAGCGCGCCCAGCAGGGTATAACTGATGCCGAGGTCGCTATTCAGCAGCGGCAGCAGCGGCGGCAGGGTGTTGGAATAGAAGTGACTCATCATGTGGCCCGAACCGACCAGGCCGAGGATTCGAACCTGGGGGCTGATGGCCAGACTGGGACTGGACAAAGGCGTTTCCCGATCACTGCTTGTTATTGTTCCGGCGATAATAGTCCACGCCCGCGGCCGCGGCAATCGGCGCCCCCACGCCGTCCGGCCTTGACCGCCCGGCCCGGCGTGGCTCACACTCTTGGCGGCTGCCAACGGTCGGGAGACGCGCCATGCCCAAGGATCTCGAGCTCACCTTTTCGGTCGCCGATTATCACCGCACCCGCCCGTTGCTCGACGGCGAGGTCGCCATCGACGGCATCAGCCTCATCGCCAATGCGACGCCGCGGGGTGACGCCTGCATGCTGCCGGTCTATGAGGCTTTCGACGTCGCCGAAATGTCGATGTCGCTCTACGTCATGGCGCGGTCCCGCGGCGAGCCGGTCTATGCCCTGCCGATCTTCCCCCAGCGGCTTTTCGTCCAGCCCTACGTCTTCGTGTCGCCCAAATCCGGCATCCGCACGCCGGCGGACCTCAAGGGCAAGCGCATCGGCGCGCCGCTCTATCGGCTGACCGTGGCGCTCTGGGCACGGGGCATTCTGGAGGAGCATTTCGGCATCGCGCCCACCGATGTCGAATGGGTCACCCAGGAGGGTGAGGGTAGCGAATACCGGGTGCCCGATGACGTGCGCCTTAGCCAGGGGGAGGCCGATGTCGAAGAACTCCTGCTGCAGGGTGAGATCGACGCGCTGACCACGCCCAACGTGGTGCCCTCCTTCAGGGCGGGCGACCCCCGCATCGGGCGCCTGTTCCCCGACTGCCGGGCCGCCATCATGGATTATTTCGAAAACACCGCGATCTTCCCCATCACCCATGCCGTGGTGGTGCGCGAGGAATGGCTCCAGAAGGAGCCCTGGATCGTCGCCAAGCTGATCGCCGCGTTCACGGAGGCCAATCGGCTTTCCTGGCAGAAATACGAGTATCCCAAGCGGCTGTCTTTCCCGACGTCAGTGCTGATGCTGGAAGAGGAAGAGGCGGCCTTCGGCAAGGATCCGTGGGTCCATGGGCTTGGGCCCAATGCCAACGTGCTGGAGACGTTCATGGGCTACGCCGCCGCCCAGGGCTATATCCCGCGGCCGCTCAGCCTCGCCGAATCGTTCTGGACGGAAGACGGCCTGGGGTCGACCGGCGGCACGCGGGTGTCGACCATGGCGGGCGCCTGACCCGGCTCTGGCCCCGATTGTGGCGCGCCTCAGGTTCCCGCGGCCTGCCGCCCCCGGCGCCTGGCCAGATACGCGGGCAGCAGCAGGGCCGGCAGAAGTGAAATCGCAATGGCCATGGTTCCCGCCGCGGCCAGGCCCGAGAGGGCGATCAACGGGCCGGTGAGCACCGCCATCACCACCGCGATGGCGCCCGCGGCCGAATCGTTGAGACCGATGGTGCGCCCCCGTTCAGCGGTTTCCGAATGGTCGGCGATATAGGCGGTGGCCGCGACGTTGGCCGCCGCCCAGCCCAGGCCGACCAGGAAGGTGCCAAGGGTCACCGGCCAATAGGCCTGGGGAAAGGCCACAAGGCCTGCGCCCACCATGGTGACGCCGACGCCGGGGATCATCACGCGACCGCGTCCGATGCGGTCCGAAAGCCAGCCCAGCGGGATGGTGAAGGCGAACATGCCCGCCGAATGGAACATGTGGGAGAAGGCGATCGCCGTGAGCGAATGACCATGATCGTGCAACACCAGGGAGGTCAGCACCATGATGACCGCCATATTGCCCTGGGCGGCGCAATTGGATGCGATGGCGAGCCGGATCGGCAAGGGGGCGAGCGCCCGGCGCCAATTGAACTCCGTGTGCGCCCTCTCGGCCCGCCCGGCCGGCGGGACGTATCCCGGGTAATAGTCCGCCAAATTCATGCCGATCTCCTTCGGATCGGGGCGGACCAGCCTGATCAGCACGATGCCGGGGAGGATCAGAAGCGGGATCAGCATCCAGGGCAGGCCCAAGGGATGAAACCCTAGGGTGACGGCATAGGTTTCGCTCAGGCGCATCATCGGCGGAAAGAAAACCAACCCGGCCAGCGAACCCAGCGCGACGATGCCCAGCGCCTGCCCGCGCCGCTGGGGCGGCACCATGTCGGTCGCCGCGATGCGCAGCTGCTGGGCCGCGCTCATGCCCATGGCGAAGACCAGCATGCCGCCGGTCAGCAGCGCCAGGCTGCCCAATTCCATGGCGAAGGCGAGGGTGGTGGCGCCGAACAGCGCCAGCGCCAACCCCAGCAGGATGGCGGGTTTGCGCCCGTAGGCATCCATGATTCTGCCCACGGGATAGGCCACCAGGAAGCGGCTCAGGGCGATGATGGCGACGGACAATCCCGCCAGAGCCGCGGATTTTGTCAGCGCCAGCACCATCAGCGGGCCCATCCCGTAAGCCAGCTGCATGCCCGCCCCGTTGAAAGACTGGGACAGGGTGAACAGCGCGAGGTTGCGCTTGATCAGGGGCGGCATTTTCAAGGCCGCGGGGGAGGAGGCGTTTTGTGACATGGGGCACCGGGTGGGACTGGGTCTCAGGGTTAAACCACGAACCGGGCGAGCGCACAACGCGCGCCCCCGCGAGGCCACAGGCGGGCCGCATTTATTTCAACTTTGGCTCGATCTCGGGGCGATTCCTCGCCGCGTTTAATTTTCGTAAACCACGCTCCCCTAACCTGATCCGGCGATTGGGGGACAAACGCGACCGCATTCCCTGGCCCGAAGCGCCGCAATCCCGCAGGACGTATAGGGGCCGAGCTGTGACATTAAAAGGGCATGAGATGGATAACGCGAGATTCAGCAAAGACGTCAAAAGCCAGTGCAAAGGATTTTCCTTCAGGGCTCTGCCGGTCATGGGAGTGGCCGCGCTTGCGGCGCTGACGATCGGCTTTTCCTCGGCCAAGGCCGTTGCCTCCGGCGCCGTGAGCGGCGGCGGTTACATGACCTTCGCAAAGGTTTCCAACAGCGAACAGGTCTTCAAGCGCAACGAATGCCGGAAATACGGCGGCCGGCCGGTCAGCCAGTACGAGCATGAACTGGTGATGCGCAGAGGGCGCACCGACCATAACCACTACAACGTGCTGTGGTTCGGCCAGCACCAGTACGTGACTTACAAGATCGACACAACCAGTTCCGTCAGCCGCTTCTTCGGGATGACGACCCACTCGGTCTGGCTCTGCCAGTTCTGAGCGGGCAGCTGGCCGGTCACCGCAACAGATAAGCCGTGGGGGTCGGGCGGTCCGGCGCGCGCTCAGGGAATACGCCTGCGGCGCTTGCGCGGGCCGCCCTTGGCCTTTCGGTCCTCGCCATAGAATTCCGCCAGGTAATCGACGATCAGCTTGTGGTCGTCGGGGTTGAGCTCTGGCATCGCCTGTTTGGCCACCATCCAAGTCATGGTTTCCTCCCATCGTTCGCGGGACAAACCTTGTTGGGTGACCAGACGGAGCGAATGGCAAGGCGCACAGGCATAGTAGGTCTCTTCCCGGCCTTTGCCTGGCGGTAGACCCTGCCAATCAAACTCATCCTCTTGGGCCTCCGGGGTGGCTGAGGCAGTCTGAGCAGACGCGTCGGTGGGGGCGGGCAAGGCCCACCCCCACGTCGCAGCGGCAGCAAGTGCCACCGCAAGAAACCATGGCCGCATGGTCAGGCGACCCGGACCGAGATCCGGTGCATGGAATTGTTCAGATAACCCTTGGGGTTCCAATCGATCTCGAACGGCTGTGACCGCCCTTGATCATCGGTCGCCCGAGCCCAGATCTCGTAATAACCCTCCTGGGGGAACTTGATTTTCTTCGAGAAGTGCTGCCAGGCATAGCGATTGACAGGACTCGTGAGATCGGTGCTGATCCAGGTCGCGCCGAAATCGATGGAGAGATCGACCTTTGCGACGGCGTTGTCCCCGGCCCAAGCATGGCCGCGTACCGCCAGTTCGCGGCCCTGGTGGGTGCCGCGGGTGGCGGGGCTGGTGATGATCGATTTCACCGGCATCGCGTGGATGATCTCGAAATCCTTGGTCGGCACTTTCTGCCCCGGGGCCACGGGATAGCGCGGCACGCGGTAGGCGGTGCCGGTCATCTTGGGGCCGTCATGCACCTTGTCGCGCAAATAAACGCGGGTCACCCATTTCTGTGAGCATGACCCCGGCCAGCCGGGGACCACCAGGCGCAGCGGCGCGCCGTTCATTGTATGTAGCGGCCCGCCGTTCATGCCGAAGGCGATCAGGTTGTGGGGGTTCATGGCTTTCTCGATCGGCACACCGCGGGAGATCGGCAGCTTGCCGGGCTTGCCCGACAGGTGGGTATCGGCGCCGACATGGGCGGTGTAGATGGCGTTTTTCTTGACACCCGCTGCCCGCAGCACGTCGGCGAGGCGCACGCCGGTCCATTCCGAGCAGCCGACGGCGCCCAGCGTCCACTGGTTGCCCTTGGCGGGCGGATCGAAGAAGCCGCGTCCGTTGCCGCCGCATTCGATGACGAGCTTTTCGGTCACCACCTGGAAATTCTTCTTGAGGTCGGCGATCGAAAGCGTCATGGGCTTGTCGACCAGACCGTCGATGGTGAGCTTCCATTTACCGGCATCCATATCTGCGGGTAACACGCCGTTGTTGCGAATGAAGTGGCGCGCCGTGGGCGTGACGTCGTCGTTCAGCAGGTGGACCGGGGTTTCGGCATTGACGGGCCGGTCGTTATAGACCGTCAGGCCGTCCTTGCCTTGGATGCTGATTTTTTTTGCCGCCAACGCCTCGGGGATCAGGCCCGCGGGCATGTTGCGGTGGAAGGGAATGCTTGCGCCCAGCAGCGCGCCCATGGTGGCGAGGCCGGCGCCCCGGAGAAATCCACGCCGGTCGCTTTCCGAGACGCGGCCAAAAACGACCTCGTCGGCACGGATGGGGTCTTCGGCATAAAGCTCGAACAAGTCCACGGAGCGCTCGCCCTGCTGGGGCTCGGTCTGCTGTGGTTTCGATTTCGGATTCATTTTTGACTCCCCGTTGCGGTGTTTCGCGGCATTCGCCCGCGCGCCCATGGGCCCGTGGCGGATTGCGCTTGTGAACGAGGAAACGGATCAGGTCGGCCGATTATTCCAGGAAAATGCTCAGGCGGCGCAGGGCGCGCTTTCGGCGCGGCTCCGCGCCAGCGCCATGCGCGTCTCTTCGTTAAGGGGCAGCCGGTCCAGGCTTGAGCGCCGGACCGTTTCGGCGATCCTGCGGAACCGGGCCGGATCCATGCCCTGGGCCAGGATGCGGTGGCGCAAGGCGCCGGCACGCCAGATCATCGCCAGTAGGGCTTCGGTTTCAACGAGCACAGGCGCAGCCTTGAGCCCGCGCGGCGCCGCATCGACGATCAGCGTCACCCGGCAGCCCCTGGTCCCCTTATAGCCCAAGACCAGGGCCGGGCCGCCCGTGGGCGTCGAAATTTCGCCGACATGGGCGATGCGAAGCTTGGCCGCGGTAAGGTCGGGGACATGGGCATCCAGCCTGAGCCCGGCGGGGCGCAGGAGGGTCCTGCCCGACGGTACCTCGCGCCAGGACTCATGGGCTTTGACGACCCAGGCAACGGGCAGCCCGTCGGCCGGGGGCGGGGCCGAACCCCACCACCATGCCC
>JAHEKA010000320.1 GCA_024638585.1 Rhodospirillales bacterium | reverse complement strand
TGTTCATGGTCTAGAATTTGAACATGAAGACGGCGAGACCGCCCACGAAAACCAAAAAGGCGACGACCGCGATCCATCCCGGCCGCGTCGCAACGCCCCGGTTGGTGTCGTTCACCGCCTGTACATCCCGTGGGGTCAAGACTTGCTCTTGCTCCGAAGACTGTATCTGCTGATCGCTCATATTTGCCTCCTCTATCTTCTTCTTAGAGGCCCGGCATCGCCCCCGCGCGGCGAACCCTCCCAGCGATCGCTAGCGCGGCAAAAGCTTAGGCGCATACGGCTTGTAATTTTGGCATCAAGTGCCCTCTTGGGGGCACGATACGCTCGTTGTGCATGCGCCCGAAAAATCTGACCAACGCGAAGCCGTGCCCGATAAGGCAAGCATTTTTGGTGTCATCGTGCAACCCCCGTTCCACATTCGAATCTGCCCGTCAGCGCCCATTTCACGGGGAGGCGAGCGTTGCAGGGGCGGGAGGCGAACTCTACATTAGGCGGGAAACTCTAAACGGCGAGGAGCGGAGACATGGAACAGGCGATGTTTGGCGCGGGATGTTTCTGGGGCGTGGAAGCCGCCTTCAGACGTGTTCCCGGTGTAACCGATGTGGCGGTCGGCTATTCCGGCGGAAAGACCGAGAATCCGACCTACCAGGACGTCTGCTCCCACACCACCGGCCATGCCGAGGTGGTCTTGGTGGATTTCGACCCTGCCCAGGTCAGTTTCGAGCGCCTGTGCGAGGTCTTCTTCCAGATCCACGACCCCACCCAGATGAACCGCCAGGGGCCGGATGTCGGCGACCAATACCGATCCGCCATCTTCACCTTCTCCGACTCCCAGGCCGAAACCGCCCGCGCCGTGCGCGATCGGATTGACGCTTCCGATCGTTTCCGCGACGAGATCGTCACCCAGATCGCACCCGCCCAAACCTTTTGGCGGGGCGAGGAATATCACCAGCGCTATTTCGAGAAACACGGCGGCCATTAGACCAAGGCCACGGAAGGATCTAATCCCATGCAGCTTCGCTATCTCGCCATCCTGGCCAACAATCCCGAAGGGCTCGCCGAGTTCTATCGGGACATTTTCCGGCTGCGGGAACTTTCGCGCGGCGCCGCCGGCGACATCGCGCTGACCGACGGTTACATGAATATCTCGCTCTACCGGTTGCGCGGTGAGCTGAATGAACCTCGCATGGAAACTGGGTTGCACCATATCGGCTTTCAAGTTGAAGACCTGGACGACGTGATCGCGCGTTACCACGAGACGATTCCCGGCGGCTTGGTGATCGACGAGCCGGACAACCTATCCCACGGCGCGGTGCGGATTTTCGATCCGGAGTGCACGCCGGTGACGCTGGCGCGCGGCGATTTCGGGGTTGGCGGTGACGTCGATGCCCTGCCCCGCATGCGCCACGTGGCATTCAATGCGCTCTATCCGGAACGGCTGGGCGATTTCTACCAGGATGTCTTCGGCCTCAGGGTGCTGGGTGCCATGAAGGCCTTCCGCCGGCGGGGACGCCCCAATGCTTTTCTTGGCGACGGCCGGTCCAACCTCGCAGTGCATCCCTTCTACACCGACAATTTCGGCCATGAAGCGCGCCACGGGGTCAACCATTTCGGATTCCTGGTGGACGGGCTGGAGGCTATGGTCTCTGCCATCGAGGCGGTCCCCGGTGCCTCCTGCGCGCCGCGCCCGGAACGCCCCTACGAGGACTACAGAGCGCGCGACGCGGAAGGCAACGGGATCGATCTCTGCATGACCAAGGGGCTAGAAGTGGACGAGGCCAAGCTCGATACCGTGGGGGGGTTCGTAACCGCCTGAGCCCTCAGTCCCAGCCATAGAGACGGGCCGGATTGTCCACCAGAATCATCCGCCTATTGTCCTCGTCTGGAACCGCCAAGCCTAGGAAATCCAGGAGGTCCGCATCGTCGGGCACCGGCACGTCGAAGGTCGGGTGGGGCCAGTTGGTGCCCCAGATAATCCGGTCGGGGCGGGCCTCGACCAGGGGCCCGACGATCTCGGCCATGTCACCATAGGCCGGCGGGCCAACCGCGGTAAGGTCGTACCACGCATAGACGTTGAGATAGGCGTTCTCTTCCCCAGTCAGCACCTCTTTGACCGCTTCGAACTCCTTGGTCCCTGGGCGGCGATCATGGGTCAGATAGCCGACGTGATCGATGCTGTAGGGGATCGGCAGGCGGCGCAGGGTGGGCAGCAGTGCCACCACTTCCTGGATGTCGTTGAGATGGATCTCCACATGCCAACCGAGATCCTTGACCCGGTCGGCCAAGTCCAGCACATGTTTGGGGCCCAGCCCGCCCACCGACCGAGTGGAGATGCGGAACCCTGTCATGCCGCCGGAATCCAGGGCTTCCAATTCGGCATCGTTGGTCTCCGGCCGGATCAGGGCCAATCCCTTGAAAGCGCCTCCCATCGCCGCGATCGCGGCAAGGGATGGTTCATTTGACGTCATGCCACTGCCGGTGATCAATACGCCGCGCTCCAGCCCCAACCGGGCCGCCATTTTCCGGTAGTTGGCAAGCCCCGCCTCCACCGGCGTGTAGCGGCGCTCGGGCTTGAGGGGTATGTCATCCTCGTAGATATGGAAATGCGTATCGCAGGCGCCAGGCGGAACCTTGAGCTTGGGCGTCCGGCCATCGTGCCGGGGCGGACGCAGTTTCGGGGGCCCATTCTCTTCATTCATCACCGCTCTCCCTAGATCTGTACGTCGACATCGGCGCCCTCGGCGAACAATGCCTCGGGTTCCACATGACGATGTGCGATCCCTTGCTCAAAGGCGTATCGGCAGAAGGCCTCCAACGTCTTCCTGTTCGCCTCAATACCGTAGGGGAAGAAATCCCCATTGAATTTCTTCATCATCTGTTCGGCGTGGTCCACCGCCCAAGGCAGGCAGTAGCGCGAGACGCTGATCTCCGTAAAGCGGCCAATCGCTCGCTGCTTGGCTTCCAGGAACGCATTATAGAGGTTCCGCGCAATCCACGGATTGTCCTTCAGGATGTCCTTGCGCAACGCGACGACGTGCATGATGGGGAAAATGCCGGTCTCATCGTAATACTGCTCCTCCATCTCGCGGTAATTCGGGAACACGCGCTTCACGTCCGGATGCCCCTGTTCAAAGATCTTCGGCGCCCGGGCCACCAAGGCGCCGTCGATTTCACCCGAGGCCAGCATTTCCGAGATCGACTTGTCGTTGATGCGTTCGAGCTCCAACCCCTTGGGTAGGTTCAACTCCACTTTTTCTTCCCGCCCGGGCTGTTCGGTTCCGGCCTGTACCCAATGGATCGAGGTCAGATCCACCCCGGCATGATGCTGCAGCCAGCCCCGCGTATAGACTGCGGCGGTCTGCGCCCATTCCGGAACGGCGATGCGCTTGCCCGCGAAATCCTTGGCCTCGCGGATGCCCGAATTGACGTTGTAGTAAAAAGATGAAAAGCGGAACTGGCGCGAGGTCCAGACCGGGATCGCCGTGATGTCGGCCTCTTCCCGCGTTGCCTGGGCGATGTATTTGGCGAAGCTGAGCTCCGAAGCCTCCCACTCGCGGTTAAACGTAAATCGCGTGAAGATCTCGTGGATTTCCATCGTCAGCCAGGTGGGATCTAGTCCCTCGGCACTGACAAACCCATCGCGGAAGTCCCGCATATGGTCGTAATCGGAGGTGGCGATGGTCAGCGGTATTTTCTTCAAGTGGGGTCCTCCCTACGTCCCGGCCTAAAACCGGGTTGCTCTTGACGCCTGTGTCCCGGCCGGTGCCGGAGGCACTTGCCCCCTGCGGTGCGCCGGATCAGGGGATCGCCTTTTTTATCACGTCGACCGGTTCCTGGATCGGCCCAAGTGGATTTTCCCTATCCGTCTGCCGGTCGATCTTCGGCACCCCCGACCACAGCTTGTAGACCACGTGATCCTTGTGGATCACGAAGACGGCGCGAAAAGACCAGCCCGTCTCATGGGTTTTTCGGTGAAAATTCAAGAGATCGAGAAAGGCAGACCC